>CAMZKI010000048.1 GCA_947311125.1 uncultured Chlorobiota bacterium | reverse complement strand
TGCTCCCATGTGTAAAAAACTTTTATCCGGATTTTATTCCTTTCCGCCAAAAGCTTAAACAGCGGCGAATAGTATTGTATAGGGTGTGTTATGATTATGGCCAGTTTTTTCACACTGTTACAATATTGTTTTATACCAATCTATAGTTTCTTTGACGCCTCTTTTTATATCAAAGCGAGGAGCCCATCCAAGGTTTTTGTGTATTTTTGAAATACTTACGGAACGTCTCCTTATATTGTCAATATCACGTTCGGGAACGTTCTCTGATTTAACTTCTCCCACATAATCGGAAATAATTTCGACAAGTTTGTTTACGGATGTTTCAACAGTTGTTCCAATGTTAAAAATATCGCCGTATGCACGCGGGTGAACTGCCGCAAGAATTGTTGCATCAACGGCATCTGTTATAAAAGTATAATCTCGGGTTTGTTCTCCGTCTCCGAAAATAGTAAGAGTTTTGTTTGTAAGAGCATTGTGTATGAATTTGCCGAGAACTCCGGCATACGGGTTTTTTGGAGTTTGACCGTAGCCGTAAACGTTTGAATATCTTACTACTGTTGCAGGAACGTCATAGTTTCTGCAATACATAGCCGTAAAATTTTCTCCGAGAAGTTTCGTTGCGGCATAACTGCTCAAAACTTCAGGTGCATCGTTTTCGTTTACCGGCAGCCTTACGGAGCTTCCGTAAATTGATGTTGAGCCGGTATAAATAAAACGTTTTAAATTCGGGAGGTCATTATGCCGAATATATTCAAGAATATTTAAAGTGCTTTCGGCATTTATTTTTAAATGAACATTCGGTTCGGAGCCTGACGATGATATTTGCTTGCAGGCAAGATGAAATATATAATCGGTATTTTTTAATAACGGAAACAGTTTTTCTTTGTCGCAAACACTTATTTTATGAAACTCGATTTTTTTAATAATATCAGACAAGGTTTTTTCTGTACTGTTTGACAGGTCGTCAACCACAATTACCTCACAATTATAATCGTTTACGAGACTTCTTACTAAGTTGTGACCGACAAAGCCGGCACCGCCGGTTACAAGCACTTTTTTATTTTTTATTTTTTCTCTGTGATTTATCATTTTATTTTTTTAATAAATTTTCAATCGGCATAACAAATTCTTTTGTCATACCTAATGCTGTGTGTTTTTGAATTAAAGGATTTGAGAGGTCAAATTTAGCAAAGTTGTCTTTGTTTTTAATTAATTCTTTTATTTTTTCTGTCAATTCCTTCAATTTTGTTTCCGGTAATTCTTTTTCCGAGTATGTAACAATGTATTTATAGTTAAGATGTTTTAGAAATTCTGCAGGGAAAGAGTCTTTATGTAAAAAAGCAATGAACGGTTTGCCGGATGCAATAAGCCCCATAAGTTTTGATGCGGCATAATACGGTTGCATTCCTCCGAAAAGCAGAATAATATCAGATGTCATTGTTAATTCAACTGCCTTTTTATACGAAACACGCAGAGGATTTTCTGTCATATAGTTCTGCATCCTAAATTTTTCAATCCACTTAATCGTTTGCGGCTTTGCCAAATTTTCACCGGCATAAGATGTTCCGTAGAATTCAATTTTTAAAGGAATTTGCTTTTCTGTTACAGATAAAACTTTTAACAGCGGTTCTAAAACAGGATATGCGTTATTCCATACGGCACCGACATACCTGAAAATAACTTTATCGGATGTCTTTTTTTCTGTTTTCAAATTAAAATCAGAGGGTTCTACACCGTAGGGAATTGCAAGAAGAGGCTTGCTTTTCGGCAAATTATATCTTTCTTTCAGATTATTATTTATTCCTTCTGAAACTGAGTATATAATATCTGCATTTAAAACAGCTTTTCTTTCAAATCTGCGTGCAATTTTTTGGCTTATGCGTTTTTTAAAATTTGCAGCTTTCGGAATTTCGCCGACAAACCAAGGGTCTATAAAGTCTATTCCGTAAGGAATGTCGGTTTTTCTTTTAATAAGCGGTGCAATTAACAAAATATACCAGGGCGGAACAGGGTAAAGTATAAAATCGGGCGTTTCTTTTTTTGCGGCTTTTTTTACGGCAGGCATAAGGTAGGGTATCATTCTTAAGCCTAAATCTCCGATGCCGAATTTTCGTGTTTTTTTTTGGTTTAAGGCTTTTACGACAGTTATGTCAAAATCATTACCGGCAAGTTCGGTCATCCAAGCGTCTTCTTTTTCTTCTCTGTATTTTGGTTCTGTAGTAAAAATATGCGGATACCAACCTAAGTTTTTCAGATGTTTTACCATTAAACGAACTCTTTGGGACGGAGGTAACGCAGAGGGCGGAAAGTGCGGTGCTATAATGAATATTTTTTTCACGTAAATATTTTTTCGATTAAGTATGCAGGTAAATAATGTATTTTGTTTTGTTTAGCATTCAGCTGTAAATTAACTACATAAGATTGAGCTATTTTTTCATCTATATTAAAATTATTTAAAGCTTTGTAATAAACAGTTTTTTCTAATGATTTATATTTGACCTCAAAACTACTCTTTTTTAACATATCATTAAGCACAAAATCTACTTCGGCTCCGTCGCGTGTTCTGTAAAAATTTATAGTGTGGTAGCTTTCTAAATGTTTTATTATCTCTAAAAAAACAAAATTCTCGAATAATGCACCTGTATCAGTTCTTAAATCGGGCGAATTAAAATTTTGAATAATTATATTTCGTATGCCTAAATCTAAAAAAAATACTTTTCTCATTTTTTTTATCGCTTTCCGTTTATTTGTTTCATAAGGCTCTATTAATTTAATAACAAACATTTGTTCGAGTAAGTAAATAAAATCTTCGCATTTATTATAAGAAAGTCCCGTAATTTTTGAAATTTCATTTACATTAACCATATTTCCGATTTGCAAAGCTAATAGTCTTAGCAGCTTATTGAACCCGACCGAATCCTTATTCTGAATATATGCTTTAACATCTCTCAATAAATAAGTTTTATAAATATCATCAAGAATTTGCATTTTTGTTTCTGCCTGCTCATTTAAACAAACTCTCGGCATAGCACCAAAAATAAGTTGTTTGTTCAATATTTGTTTTATTTCGGGGGCAATAATATTTGTAGCGGTATTTATATCGTATTTTTTATATTCTTCAAATAATTCATTTTTATAAAATAAAATATTCTCTGAAAAGGACAAGGAATAAACATAAATCATTCTTATTCTGCCCGATAATGATTCTTCAGCTTTTTGAATTATATCTAAACTACTGCTACCGCTGCATAATATTTTTAAATTCTTAAATTTATCTACTAAAATTTTTAATGTTGACGACACATTACTTATCATTTGAAATTCATCAATAATAAGTAAGCCGTTTAAGTCATTGTTTATTTTGATTTTTAAAAATGATATTAACTCGTTTACATTGGCAAACAGATTGTTGATATCCGGTAATTGTCCGTCTAATTTTAAAATATCGGTATCCGTTTTTACACTTTCGAGCAATGAAGTTTTTCCTACCTGCCTAGCACCTATTAAAACGGTTATGGACATTTCAGAAATACTTTTATATATTTTTGATAAATATTTTTCTCTGTATTTCAACATCTTAAAACAATTACTTTGTTACAAAGTAACACTATTTTTCAGAGAAAAACAAAAATAGCAGCGACTATTTTGGCGAAAACACTAAAATAGTAGCGACTATTTTGGCGAAATTAGCAAAATTGTCGCCATCATTTTATAAAAAGCTTCCAAATTTGTAATAATTTCTGGCTTTCCTGCTCCCAAGCAAAGTTTTTTGCATATTCAAAACGTGTTTTTTTGTTTACACGTATTGTGTCAATCGTATCAATAATTTCGGAAATTTTGTTTATAAAACTGTTGGTGTTTTGTTGGGCAATTATTCCGCAATTTTTGTGTTTTTCAATAAATTGAAGCTGTGCGGGCGTATTGCTGGCTAAAATGTACAAACCGCTTTGAAAATATGCCCAAATTTTATTTGAAACAGCTATGTTATTATTCAAGTCTTTTCCCGGTTCAATAGCCAAGCCAATGTCAAATTCTGCAAGTTTAAGGTTTAAGTCTTTTTGTGGTAGCGGTTTGTGAATTTTTATAAAATCACTGTGTTTTGAAAGAAAATCATCGTAAAAAGTTTGATACAAATTACCGATAAGGTGTAATTCTATTTTATTTTGAAATTTTTCCAATGCAGGAACAACAAGTTCCAAGCCTCTACCCGCTGCAATATTTTGCGAAAACCAAACAAATTTTATTTTTTTGCTTCCGGTTTGTTTGAATTGAAATTCATCTACCGAAAAACAATTATTGATTAATTGATGCCTGTTTTCGGAGTAATTTTCTGCTAATTTTAAACTGTATTCGCCAATCAAAGGCGATGCGTAGGTAATATAAGCGGCTTTGGGTAAGAGCTTTTTCATCAAAAAAATACGCCTTGCTTTTTCGCTTTCGGCCTGTTTGCCGATTGCTTCGCCCGGGTGGTAGTCTTCAATATCAAAAATAAATTTTGTGTTTGTGCGTTTTGCAAATTTGCAGGCAGGGTATAAAGTAGGCAAAACGTGGGCAATTATTAGGTCGTATTTTGTTTTATTTTTTTTCAGGTAATTATTTAATAAAATAGATCTTTTGCTGTGTGCGTAAGCGTTTATTTTAAAAATTTTCTTAAAAAAAGGATAAATTTTTTGTGCTATTTTTTCTATAACAGAATTTATAAACCAGCTTAAAAACGGCTTTCGAGTTATTGAAATATAATGAAAATTTGCATCAATGTTTTTGATAAGTTTTTTATCAATTTCATCGCTCCAATTACCAAGTTTAAAGCCTACAAAATCAACCTTAAAGCCTTGACTTACTGCAAGATTTAGCTCTTTAAGCAAGCGAGGGTTTACGGTTAGGTTTGCAGGTGAAATGAAAAGCAGTCTCTTGGGCATCTGTTATTTTGTATTTGTCAAAAAATCTCTCAGGTTTAGGTGTAAAATTCCTTTATAATTTCTTACGGTATATTCACCAAGCAAAACAACAATTTTAGGAAAATTATCTTTAACGAGCAAAAGATTTCCGAACTCCGGTTCTTTTACTTTTTCGTCGGGGACTAACCGGTTTATTTTTGCTTTGTTATTACGTTTGCTTATATCAAACTCTCTTATATTCCACTTTTTATTTTTTATAAAATTATAATATATTCGCAGGTTTGCCATTCCGACAATCGGGTTAAAAACATCTACCTCATAACCTTGTTCACAGAGACTGTCGGCAGCTTTTGCAAGTCTGGGATTATAACAAATTTCACTATTCGACAGTATAATTACTTTCTTTTTTTCACTCATTTAACAAAATCTTAATAATCTTTTCAGATGCTTTTCCGTCTCCGAAAGGATTTGTCCCGGAAAGCATTTTTTTGTAAACATTATCATCTTTTAATAATACTTTAACCGTATCAATAATTTTATTAACACTTGTTCCGACAATTTTTCCGAATCCTGCGTCAATAACTTCCGGTCGTTCTGTAACGTTTCTCAGTATCAGAACAGGTTTTTTTACAGACGGGGCTTCTTCTTGTATTCCTCCGGAATCAGTTAATATAATTTTTGATTTTGTCATTAAATAAACAAGGTCAATGTAATTTAACGGCGGTAATAGTTTTACGTTGTCAATATTCGCAAGTAACCGATGAACCGTATTGTAAACTTTCGGGCTCGGATGAACAGGCCAATAAAAATTATACTCCTTATATTTTTCGGATAAAATCTTAACAGCTTTACATATATTTTCAATTCCGTTGCCGTGATTTTCTCTTCTGTGTGCTGTTATTAAAATATTTTGTTTGTGCTTTGTTTTTACCGTTGTTTCTATCTCTTTTTTGTCAATTTTTTGTTTTATTAATTGTAAAGCATCAACAACGGTATTTCCGGTAATATATATATTATCGTTTAAAACTTGTTCGTTTTGAAGGTTCTCTTTTGCTTTTTCTGTCGGCACAAAATTATATTTTGCGAATATTGAAATAACTTTTCTGTTAAATTCTTCCGGATACGGCTCTTGCAGGTTAAAACTTCTTAAACCTGCTTCTACGTGTCCGACATCAATGCCTCTGTAATAACTTGCAATTCCTCCGGCCAGGACTGTTGTTGTGTCTCCTTGAACAATTACCGTATCCGGTTTTTCTTTTTCAAGAACAGTATCTATTTCTTGTATTGCTTTAACAATCAGAGAGTTTAAACTTTGTCCTTGCGTCATTATATCTAAAAAGTAATCAGGCGTAAACGAAAATATTTTCTCCAATTCTTTAGTCATATCTGCATGTTGTCCTGTATTCACGACAATGCAGTTTTTCCCTGTTTTTTCTTTTAGCAAAAGAATAAGCGGAGCTAATTTTATGATTTCGGGACGAGTTCCGTAAATTATTAGTATTTTTTTTTGCATATTTTTCATTATTCAGAAATCTCAAATTTAACAGAAAGTTCCTTTGGGACAAAAATGTATTCACATAAACTCAAGTCTGCATGAACTGAAATGTGTGTTATTTTTTCAAATTTATTAAATGTGTCATTTTGATTTTTTATTATTCTGAATATAATATAGTCCATTTTTGAAATAAAGGAAACTATTTTTTCTGTGCGTTCTCTTCTGAAGGTATTGGATTTTTCATAAACCGGAAGAATTTCTGTCAAAATAAAAGGACGAAACTGTAAAATTTGTTTTTTAAAACTTTCGATAACGTCTAATTCTGCTCCTTCAACATCAATCTTAATAATTGAAATATTGTTAAAAAGGTGCTTTAATGTACCGGCAGAAAAAACAGGAACAAAAAACTTCTTTTTAACTTCCTGGGTTCTGAAATTTTCAATAATTGATGCGGAACTGTCCGATGAATCCTTTTCGTAATACAAATTTAATGTCAAAACTTTACTCTGATTATATATTCCGGCAGAAATAACGGTTGATTTTTGAATATTATTTTTTTTATAAGCTCTTCTGTATAAAAAACACACAAAGGGTTAGGTTCAAAGCCTAAATATTCTCTTTCTTTATCAACTGACCGCAATTTTATTAATGTCTGTCCGATATTTACTCCTACATCTATAAATGTTCCGTGTTTTAGTTTTGTGATTTTTTCAAGAACCTGAACCATCCAAACTTCAGACATAAACAGATTGTTAAAACCTATACCGGCAATAACAGGGATTTTAAAACTATTATTGTTTACCGTTATTTTAAATGAAAGGTTAAGTATTTTTAATAATCCGAATTTATTAAGCAGTCTCGGGAAAAAATGTTTCATATAATATGTGTTAGGTTTTTATAATTTTTACCAGCTCTTTTGTTAAAGTTTTTCTGTGGTGTTTCTCAATAAAGTCTTTATTCGGTTTTAGGGTTATACCGTTTTCAAAAATATTTTTTAACTTATTTACAGAATTTTCCGTATCATCGGGGTTGCATATAATCCCGGTTCCCGAGTTTTCAATAAAATTCTTCTGAGCTCCGTTCGTTACAAAAGCGAGAATCGGTTTTTGCATCGCAATATAATCAAAAGTTTTTCCTGCTATGCAATAATCTTCCCCGTTTATTACTTTTGCGGAAGTTGCAAGCATTAAGTCGCAATTTTTTTGAAAGCCATAAATTTCTTTATGATTTAAGAATCCTGTATGTTCGGTATTCTCTTTCATTTCAAAATCTGTTATCATACTTTCTAACCAGTCAGGTTTTACTCCGGCAAATTTTATTTTGATTTTATTTTTAAGTTCCGGGTGTTTTTTAAACAGAAGATACAAAGTTTTAAAGAGAAAATACGGGCTGCGGTATAGCCAGTCTTCTTTTCGGGGTGTATATTGGAGCTTGCGATGTAAGCGTTTTTTATACCAAGGAGTAAACATTTGTTTGCGAGTATTCGGATTATAATAAAAACTTCCGATGTAACCGATTGTAATTTTTTCTTTTTCCGGTTTAATAATTAAATCAGAAAAGTCGACTTCTCGGTCAAAACCGTTTGGGATAACCGAAAATTTAGAGTCCGGAATTTTCGGGTGAACGGTTTTCCAGTCGTTTACCATTTGCTTTGTTACCGCTATGACTTTTTTTGCATGATTAAACCACTTCTTTTCCTTTCTCAATGTCAATTTATAATGAAAATAACTTCCGAAGGGTTGAGAAACCCACATTGAAAGAGAGTCTCGCATATCAATTATTAACGGAATCCCTGTTTTTTTTGAAAGTTTAACGGCAAGTTCAACAACACCAAAAGGCGGTGCCGTTACGATTATTATTTCGGGTTTATGGTTTTTCAGTGCATTTTCTGCTGCTTTAAAAAAGTGTTTTTCCCATTTTTTATGCTCCGTTCCTTTTGTCAGATTAAAATATATTTGAGAAAATGTTTGTAATTTATTTTTGCGTGCTACAAGAAGATTATCTGTTTTAACATATATAATTTCTTTTTCAACATGGTTAATTTCTGTTAACAGGTTATAGTCGGGCTTTTTATTTTCATATATTTTGGGGTAGCATTCGGGCGAAAGTGAGAAAACTACGGGCTTAATACCAAAGTCATTAAAATATTTTACAAATTTCAGCGGACGAAAAACTCCTCCGACATTCAGGGGGGGGAACTGATATGCTATGAAAAAAATTTCTGTCATTTAGGAAAAGTATATTTTTTTAATTATTTCGGCAATTTTTTCAGATGCTTTACCGTCTCCGTAAAGATTTGTTCTTTCTGCGTTGTTTTTTTTGTAATATGCATCAATTATTTTGTCGGGGTCATTCCCTGCCAAGATATTAAAATTATTTTCAAGTGTTTCAATCCATTCTGTTTCGTTTCTTATCGTAATACAATCTTTATTTGCCCAGTATGCTTCTTTTTGCAGCCCTCCGGAGTCTGTGAAAATTTTGTTACAGTTTTTAAGAACCGTTATCATTTCAAAGTAAGAAAGAGGGGAGATTACATTAAGGGTTTTCGGGAGGTTTATTTTTTTTATTTTATCTTTAACTCGCGGGTGAACGGGAAATATTGTCGGTTTATCTATTTTTTCGAAAGCAGAAATTATTTTTTGAAGAATTTCGGTATCATCGGTATTTGACGGTCGGTGAAGTGTTAAAATATTATATTCTCCTTTATCAAAAGGTATTATGGTTTTTAATTTGAACTTTGCTTCCGCTGTTTTTCCGAAGCTGATAAATGCGTCCTGCATTACGTCTCCTACATTGAAGACGTTTTTAGTAATACCCTCTTTTTCTAATAGTGAAACAGATTTTTCTGAAGAGCAAAACAGCATATCGGAAACTTTGTCCGTAATGATTCGGTTTATTTCTTCCGGCATTTTATTGTTATAACTTCTTAGACCGGCTTCTACGTGAACAATCGGAATATGTAATTTGGGAGCGACAATTGCACCGGCAAGAGTTGAATTTGTATCTCCGTACAGTAAAACGGTATTTATTTTTTTTTCGGAGCCTAAAATAAATTTTTCAATTTGCTCTATCATTTTTGCTGTTTGGAAACCATGACTTGCAGAGCCGATGTTTAGATTAATCTCGGGTTTCGGTATATTTAACTCTTCCCAAAAAATACGACTCATTTTATCATCGTAATGTTGCCCCGTATGAATTATTTTCTCTTCAAGACCGGCATTCAGCAATGCTTTTGAAACAACTGCGGCTTTTATAAATTAAGGTCTTGCACCGATAATTGTTAAAATCATCTTAATTTCTTTTAATATAACGCATTTTGCCAGAAACAATCATTTTTTCTAAAACTTATTTTTAAAATTTCGAATATCAAAGTTTTTTATTACATATTCTTTTCCGTATTTTGCCATTGAGAAATCTCCTTTTTCTGCTGTTTCTTTTAGCTTTTCATACAGAACATCAGAACTGTTATCTTCGTCGAACTTTATCAGGTATCCTGATTTTTTGTTATCAATTGCCTCAATAATGCCCCCGTGATTACCGCCTATAACGATATTATTAAATAAGGAAGCTTCGATATAACTAATTCCGAAACCCTCCCATTCTGTTCCGTTCAGTCCGGATGAGGGCAAAACAAATATTTCGCTGTATTTCAACAGGGAATATTTTTCTTTATCGGAGATAAGTCCGAGCAAAAAAACGTTGTTTTCGAGTTTCAGGTCTTTAATTTGCTTCTCTAAATTTTCTTTTTCAGGACCTTTTCCTCCTATAAGAAGTAAATAATTCGGGAAATCTTTTTTAAGTTTTGACATTGCCGATACGGCAATATGAACACCCTTACGTTTTCCGAGAGCTGCAACACACGAAATAATATGCTTATTTTTTAAAGGAATATTCCATTTGCTTTCAAGTTCCTCTTTTGAATACAGGTCTGTTTCTAAAATTGTTTTTGTATCGATATAAGGGTAGATAACATATGCAGGAACGGAAAGGTTGTTCGATTTCTTTAAAAACAGGTCTCGTGATGCCTTTGAATTAAAAATAAGACGACTTGCATTTTTTGAGTTTTTAATAAATTGCTTGCGGAGTTGTCGGGAAATTAAAAGAACGTCTAAACCGTGATATAATATTTCATATTCAATATTTAAAAACCGACACATATTGATAAAAATACCGTTGTCATAGGTATAATATGAGCAAATCAGAACTTTTGTCCGGTGTTTTTCTTTTAATATCGGTTTTAGGTCTTTATATGCCAGATAATGTAAATATAATTTATGAACAGCAGTATTTATTTTTCTTGTCAGAAAAAAAGAATCTCCGAACCTTTTCCCTAATTTTCTTTTTCTGTTCAGAAGGTTTGTCATTCTTACGGAATAATCGTCAAAATTTCCGTCTTGCTGAGTATATGTAATTATTCCGTTAAACAAATTTTCTTTTTTGAGATAATTTGCAATATTGAAAACAAACTCTGCAACTCCTCCTTTATGCGGTTTAAAATCCGTAGAAAATATTAAATATTTCTTTTTACTCATAGTAAAAGTTTTTCATTTCTGCTAATTGGTCTCTCAATTTTTTTGAAACAATATCCGGTATTAACCTTTTATCGACACTTTCTTTTGTTTCAAACTTACGAATTTTAAAATTTGTTTTAAAAACATCTTGAAACAGCATAAGCATTTCATATTTTGAGAAATGTTCTTCGGTTCCGAGTTGAACTAGTTTACAGGCACTGTTTAACCGGTGGTTTTTTATCAGGCTTTCTGCCTGCTTGCTCCACTCTAAGGTTGTTATACCGTTCCAAAGGTGGTTTGTAAAGCCGTTTATTTCGGTTCCTCCCGGGTTTGACAAAAACCAACCCAATAAACCTTTCGGGTTTTCGGTATTGTCAAGTCCGATAATTGAAACTCGCACTATTATTGTATTTTTCCGATTAGTTAATGCCTTTTCTCCAAGAGTTTTTGACCATCCGTAAGTATCTTTTGCATCCGGTTTGTCGGTTTTCTTATAGGGCTTTCCTTTTTTTCCTGAAAAAATACAGTCGGTTCCCGGGTGTATTAAAAGTTGGCTTTCATTTAATGTTTCTGCTAAAACGAGAGGTAAAAAAGAATTTGCAACGTATAGCTCTTCGGGATTATTAGTTTTTTGATTAATTTTTCCGATACAGTTAATAATAACGGCATCCGGATATTTTAAGAGATTCTCCGCAAATATTTTTGCTGTTTCAAAATTAAATCGTTCGTCAAAAGTTATTATGTTTTTGACTTTTGAGTCAAAATATTTTAAAACCGTTTGTCCGAGCATTCCTTTATGCCCGAGAATTATAAGTTCTTTTTCTCGCAGTTTCATTTGTTTTATGTGTAAATTTCAGTATTTCCGGCCTTATCGAGTAATTCGGAAATTTCCTCATACTTTGTCAGTTGTGTTGTATTTGCCGATGTATATTCGTATCCGTAAGGGTAGTTATTATTTTGTTCTGTTTCGACATATTCAGGTATAATTTCAAAGAAATGTTCTGTTTCGACAGCTCTTTTTATTTCGTATTCATTTACAAGAACTTCGTTTATTTTTTCTCCGGGGCGGATTCCTATAATATCAATTCTTTCAAGATCTCCGTCTCCGTATTTTTTCAACATTGCTTTTGCTAAATTTAAGACTGTTGTTGCGGGAGCTTTTTTAACAAATATTTCTCCTCCTTTTGCTTTTGTGAGTGCATGCAGCACGAGTTCTACGGAATCATCAAGAGTCATCATAAAACGTGTCATTTCCGGAACGGTAATCGTTAAGGGTTTATTTTGTTTTATAAGTTTTTTGAAAAGCGGAATTACCGAACCGCGAGACCCCATTACATTTCCGTATCTTACGCATGCAAACTTGGTATCAATTTTTTGCTGATTTCGGGAGCAAACAATTTTTTCCATCATACTTTTTGAAATGCCCATCGCATTAACGGGTTTAACAGCCTTGTCCGTGCTTAATGCTACAACTGTATCAACATTATTATCAACGGCAGTTTCGCATAAATTATGTGAGCCGATAATATTAGTTTTTACCGCTTCGTAGGGGGAGTTCTCACATGCCGGAACGTGTTTAAGAGCTGCCGCATGAAAAACATAATCAATACCTTTCATAGATTTGCTTAGCCGTTCTTTATCCCGAATGTCTCCTATTATGTAGTGATAATCCGGTTTTTCCAGTTGCATTTCATATTGTTTTTTTTCGTCTCGACTGTAAATTATAATTTTAGCAGGGTTTTGTTTTTCGAGAAATTCCGCAACTTTATTTCCGAAAGAACCTGTTCCGCCTGTTATTAATATTGTTTTATTTTGTAGTTTCATAGCTGTATTCTGTATTTAAGATTTTTATAAGTTGTTTATCGTTTATGTACGCTTTGGGTTTTTTAAATCTTTTTATCAGAGCTGTCGGAATTTTCGGCAGAGACATCAGCAAAGCTTTATTTGAGTTTTCGTTAACACTGCGGGTTGTTAAAATACGATAAGGCAAAAGTAATAAAAACCATAACAGAAAGCCTTTAAAGTTTCCGTTTTTTACCATCCACAGTATTTGGTTTTTATAAATATTTTGAGTGAGTTTATCTGCTTTAAACTGGTCGTGTATTGTTCCGCCCTCTCTGTGAAACAAAACGGCTTTAGGGTTGTAAACAATTTTATATCCGGCGTGCCAGGCTCTGTGTCCCAAGTCTAAATCTTCGACATAAGCCGGACGAAAAAGCGAATCAAAACCTTCGAGTTTGTTAAATGCTTTTGTGCGAAAAACAGCTGCTCCGCCTCCTGCATAAAGTGTATGTTTCAAGCATGCCTCATAGTTTTCTTTTTCCCATTTGCTTGTCATCCAACCTCGTTTGATATATAGTTTTCTGGGAAATGCCGTTGTATATGTATCATCCCAATCCCTGACATTACAGGTTACGGCAAATAAATTTTTGTCTTTTGATATTATTGAAAGTGTTTGGTTTAAAACATCCGGATGCAGTTTCATATCATCATTAAGAATAAAAACAAATTCCGATTTTATTTTTTCAACAAACGGGTTTAGTGAAAACAAGTAGTCGTTTACCGGTGAAAACTCATATCTGTAATCAGGGAAATTATTTTTGACAAAGCTTTTTGTTGTCTCGTCTTTTCCGTTATCAACAATGAGTACATCTGTTTTGTAATCCGAAGTATTATCTGTTGCGGTTTTTACCGTAGGCAAAAGATGTTCTAAGTGATGCTTTCCTTTATAGGTCAGTATTAAGAGAGTGCAAAGTTTTTGCATAAATCAAATTGTATATTTTGAAACTGTTTCGGCTATTTTTTCACATTCCTTGTGGCTTATTACCGGGCTTACAGGCAAACTGACGACCTCTTCGTGAATTTGTTCGGTAAGAGGGAGTCGTATTTTTGAAAATTCTTTAAACGCATTTTGTTTGTGCGGAGGAATCGGATAATGAATGCCTGTTTGTATATTATTACTTTCTAAATACGCTTTAAAATTTTCTCTTTGTTTTACTCTTACAACAAATAAGTGCCAGACATGAGAATTTTCCTCGGGAATATTCGGTAGTATTATATGCTTATTTTTTATGTTTTGCAAATAAAAATTTGCAACTTTTTGCCTGTGTTCGTTATCTTTATTCAAATATTTTAATTTTACTCTTAAAACAGCTGCCTGCAACTCATCTAATCTGCTGTTTACTCCTTTTATATTGTGAATATATTTTTTTGAGGATCCGTAATTTTGCAGTTGACAGATTACGTCAGCCAGTTGTTTGTTATTCGTTGTTATCGCACCGCCGTCACCCAAAGCACCGAGATTTTTTCCGGGATAAAAGCTGAACCCGGCAGCATCGGATAAGTTTCCGGCTTTTTTTTGCTTGTAAACAGCTCCGTGTGCTTGTGCAGCATCTTCTATTACAATTAGTTTATGCTTTTTTGCCACCCTGTTTATCTTTTCCATATTTGCACATTGTCCGTATAAGTGAACGGGTAAAATGACTTTTGTTTTAGAAGTTATCTTGTTTTCAATTAAAGAAACATCAATGTTATATGTTTCTATATCGGGTTCGATAAAAATAGGGTTTAGTCTGTTTTCTGTTACTGCTAAAACCGTGGCAATAAAGGTATTTGCCGGAACCAAAACTTCATCTCCGTCATTAAGAAGTCCTAATTCTTTATACGCTCTGAGTATCAACGTTAAAGCGTCCAAGCCGCTTGAAACTCCGATACAATAATTTGTTCCGCAATAAGATGCAAACTCTTCTTCAAACTTTTTTGTTTGCTCTCCGAGAATATACCGACCGGAATTTAAAACATTATTAATTGCTTGTTTAATTTCTTTTGTGTATTGGTTGTTTATATTTTTTAAATCTAAAAACGGTATCATCTTTTGTTTCTTAATTTATATATGAGTCGTAAAGGTTTAAAAAACAAAAACAGCAGGTTCAGTTTTTTAAGTGTTTTACAAAAAATGAGATACAAGTATTTAGCAATTCCTGCCTGCCTGTAAAACATTTTCAGATAATATTTTCTTTTTTTTTCAGGTAGCCATTCAAATACCAGAGATGCAAATAATGTATAGTCTGTAAAGTTTTTTATTTGTTTATAAATATTCGGGCACCTTACAGAGGCTATTGCAAATATCAAATACAATTCTTCTAATCCTAAATCTTTGTGTGCTTTGCTTGTGTGTAAATTATTTTCATGTATTCTGTATCTTCCGAGAGGTTCGTTAATAAACCCCATTTTCATTTTCGGATTTGCTCCGTAGTTCAGCCAACCGTGCAATACTTCATTGCTGTATTTTAAACGTTCATCGAAAAAATTATGTAAAAAATATTCTTTTCGGGCTAATGTAGATGACGGAATTGTTTTTGCAGGCTCTTTATAAAAGAACCAATTCGTAAAGAATAAATTATCTTCAATTTTTGCAGGGATATTGTTTTTTTCCGAAAACAAATACATTGTTTTTCCCGTGTTTGAGTCAAAAACTTCCATATCGTGCAGGCAGATACCGACATCAGGGTTGTTGTCTAAGAGATTGACTTGTTTTTGAAGTTTTTCGGGGAGCATTAAATCGTCTCCTGCAATTATGGCAATATATTCTCCTTTTGCTATTTTGAAACCTCTGTTTATATTTCCGGATATTCCTTGATTTTTTTCGGAATACAATACTTTTATTCTGTTGTCTGAGCTTTCGATTTTTTTTAAAATTTCAACAGTTCCGTCATTTGAACAGTCGTCTGTAATAATTATTTCAAAATCTTGGTAAGACTGAGAAAGTATGCTTTGAATACAATCTTGTATAAAATATTTATGATTATATGTTATAACAACTACTGATATCATTTATAATGATTTTAAAATAAACATTAGTTATTTTTATGAACAATTAGCAATCTTTAAGAATTCTAATTATCCTGCATTAATACGAGTTCTCCGGTTTTATCAAAAAAATAGACATCTCCTGTTTTTTTGTTTCTAAAATTCATGTCAAGAGTAACTCCGTCTTTAGTTATATAACCTACTTGCTTTGCAGGGTTTCCTACCCAAAGAGAGTATTTCGGAGTGCTCTTAACAACAACACTTCCGGCTCCTATCATTGAGTATTCTCCAATTGTAAGATTTCCAAGTATTGTTGCATTTGCACCAATTGAAGCTCCTTTTTTAATGAGAGCACCCTTAAATTTTTTATACTGCTTAGACCTTGGGTAAGTATCATTAACAAAGGTTGCATTAGGGCCAATAAAGACATTGTCTTCTACAGTTATTCCACTCCAAAGGTAGACCCCTGCTTTTATCGTAACATTATTTCCGATAATTACATTATTTTCAATAAAAGTATGACAATTAATATTACAGTTTGCTCCAATGACAGCATCTTTTAATATTACGGCAAATTGCCAAATGTTTGTATTTTCCCCAATATTTACAGATTGAACATCTGCTTTTTTGTGAATCATCTTTTTAAAGCTTTTTTATTTAATTTGATAAACCGGAGGACTTATTAGTTTTATTTTATACATTAAAAACAAATATAAGGAGTTTTTCAGTTTTAGTTTTAAGTTATTTAGTGTAATTAAAGTTTTCGCAATTATTTTGTATTTTTTTTGTTCTGAACCGAGTTGATATTTTTGAAGATGTTCCTGTTTACAGGTATCTTTAAATATGTAATTTACAATATGCTTTTCTGTGTTTGAAAGGTCTTTAATCCATTTATTTAACCTTGAATCGTCAATTTTGTTTATGTTGTCACTACTTGTCATCCATATTTTTCGGTTTTCAACATTAATATTATTCGGCTTTAACATTTTTGTTTCGAATTGTATTCCTAAGTAATCACAAATTGCTCTTATCTCTTGCTCACTGTTGTTAATTATATCGTCATAATTTACAGTACAGATTTTTTTTGAATACTTTTTTTTCAGGTAAAATATTTCATTAAACATTCTCTTAACATAAAGCGAGTTTTCAATTACGTTACCGGTAACGATTTGCCCGTTCTTCTTTCCTCTTTCTCTGACTTTTTTTAGTGAAGCGATAACAGAAAACGGGTTTCTGACAGTTAAAATAAATTTTGCATCCGGAAATAAATATAATAACTCCTCGAATATAAAAACATTTTCAGGTGTTTTTTCGCTAAAGTATGTATAATCCGAAAAATTCTTATTATCCAGGAAAAGTGAATTTATAAACAATTTTGTTGAATTATTTATTTGTTCTTCTCCAAGAAAATTTTTGAGTTCATTATTATTCAAAATCACATTTTTCAGAGAAAGTATTTTGTCTAAATTTCTAAACTCCGGTCCTCCGGCAATTAAAGAATGTGTGTTTAAAATTTTTTGTAATAACGTAGAGCCGGAACGCGGTAGCCCTCCAATAAAAATATATGATCTTTTCATAATTTATAATTTACCGAGAAAATTTGCATAATTTCTGATATAATCGTTTTCATCGTAAAACTCCGAAGCAAGACACAGCAACACGGCATTATGTGAAAATTTAATTTTCCGCCAGTACATATTCGGTATGTATAATCCTTTATCCGGAGAGTCAAGAACAAATTTGGTTTTGTTTCCCGAAGAATCTTCCAAGGTAAATTTTATTATTCCGCTTACTGCAATTATTACTTGTTCTAATTTTTTGTGTGCATGATTTCCTCTTTCAACATCATTGGGGGTAAAATATGTCCAATAAACTCTTTTTATCTCAAACGGAATATTTTTTTTTTGTTCTGCAACGGTAATATATCCCAGACTGCTTGAACCTATTGATTTTAGATTTATTATGTAAGGTTTTTTACTCATTTTATTTTTTTAAAGATTCAATGAGAGATGTTAATTCTTTTTCGGTTATTTTTTTTTGAAAAAAACCCTTATGTTTTTTCAGTATATCGATGTCATAATCCCACCATTTTAAATCTGACAGCAATTTTATTATTTCTTCTGAAAACCTGTATTTTATTAATTTTGCAGGGACACCCCCGACAATTGCATAGTCGGGTACGTTTTTTACAACAACAGAGCCGGAAGCTATGATTGCCCCGTTTCCTATTTTTACCCCGTCTTTAATATAGCATCCCGCACCTATCCATACATCATTTCCTATAATTACGCTTGAGTGCTCTTCAATAATGTCTTCATTTGAAAATTTATCATTCCACGGGGCATTTTTTGAGTAGAAAACAGGATGGGTTGAAATAAAGTCTGCAGGGTGTTCACCTTGTGCTATAATTGTATTTTGTGCTATACTGCAAAATTTTCCGATTTCAGCATAAGCAATAGTTGAGTCTGTGTGTATATATGTGTAACTTCCTATTTTGCTTTTTGTAACTTTTCCTCTGCCGTACAGCCTGACCCCGCAGGATAAATTTGTGTTTTCAATTGTAAAAAAAGGTGAAACAAAAATATCTTTTCTTTGATAATCGTTCCTTTTTATAATTAATTCATTAGAATAAAACTTTTTAAGTTCAGGAACTAAGGCTCTTTTTATTGCTTTATAAAGGCTAAATAATTTCATTGATAAAGGTCAAAAACGGATTAAAGAACGTGTCATAATTATAATTTTTTTCAAAAAATAAAGGAATATTTTCAGTCATCACATCTTTTTTTGATATTGCTTTTTTGATAATCTTATCTATATCCTCGTTTCCGTCCCAAAAAACACCGACATTCTTTTCCTCAAAGGTATGAAAAACATCTAAATTTCCTGCAATAAGAGGGAGCTTGTTTTTTAAGTATGTTCCTATTTTTCCGCCTGTTTCTCCGTTTTCTGCTTCTGCAACGGATGTTTTGTCATAAAGAGCCAGCCCTATATCGGCAGAGCTGAAAGCATAATTTATCAGGTATGAAGGCAGCGGTGTTTCTGAAATTTTTATAAACGGGTGCTTTTCTTTTCCCATTTGATTTTTGCTTCTGCCGTGAAAAATAATATGATATTCTTTATTTTTGAAGTTTTTTGTGTCTTCAAAAATTTTTTTTGCCAACTTCCAATTTATAGATCCTATAAATAATATTATCGGCTTATTATCATTTATATTAAAAATATCTCTGAAGTAATTACTCTTTAGTTTTACGGCACTGCCTGCCGGAGCATTGGGTATAACAAAGTATTTATGCTCATCGGGCAAAACATTTATTTTTTTTTGATATTGAAATCTTTTTTCGCTTAAAGCTATCGTAGCTGCTGCATATTTATTGGCAATAATATCTTTTTTCTTGTCTTTTTCGTAATCAATACCGGCAAAATGTTTCGTTTTAGGGTTAATAATTTCATCGGCAAGGTAAATTAAAGGTATTTTTTGTGTTTTTGCTGCCTGATATGCCAGCCAAACGCCTTTTACCGGCGTTCCGAAAACTACGGAATATTTATAATCTTTATAAAACCTTATTTTAGTCTGAAACTCTGTTTTTTGAAATTTAGACAAAGGGAAACTAAAAACTCTTATTCTGTCGTCATAAAAAACGGGCGGCGGATTATACGGATTTGCAAGATGATACAAGTCTACCGAGAAATTGTTTTCGACAAGATGTTTTGCCAACTCCGTAAAGCAAAAGTGAGCATCAACATAACTGCGGTCAAAGAAGAGAGCTGCTTTTTTCATTATTCAAATTCTTTTATAAAACTATCAATATCAAAAAAGTATTTTTCGACATTTTTTAATTTCTCTTCATTAAAGTCCCACCATTTTATTTTGTTAAGGTTTTTTCTCTGTTCTTCCGAGAACCGATATTTTACAATCTTAACCGGACAGCCGACAGCAACGGCAAAGTCAGGGATGTCTTTTGAAACAACGGTTCCTGCCCCTATAACGGCACCGTTTCCTATTGTTACACCATCTAAAATTATAACATCTCTGCCGATAAAAACATCGTTTCCTATTGATATCGGCTTTGTTTCTTCAATTTTGTTTGTTTTGCTGAAAGTTATTCCGTTTTGCTTTAATGTTGAATAAAACACGGGGCTGGTTGAAAGTCCGTTTGTCGGATGAACTCCCCAGCCGCATTTGAAACCGGGACCGATTGAACAAAATTTTCCTATTGATGTATTATTAACTTGTGAGTTTTGTGCAATATATGTATAGTCTCCGATTGTGGTGTTATTTATTTTATATGTGGGATAAAGTTTTACATGTTTGCCTAAAACAGTGTTAAAAGCAGAAGACCTTAGAGAGTTTAAATTTAATTTATAATATAAAACAGGCTTTAGCTCCGGGTAAATGAAACTTAATATTCGTTTTAATATTTTTTTAATAAGTAACACCATAAATATAGGTTTTAATTAAATCTGCTGCTCGGGATTTATAAATAATTAAACTTTGCTAACTCTTCTTTTGCTTCATTATTAAAAAAGTTTAAAATATCCGGAGAGAAATAATTTTTATAGTCTCCTATTGTTCCTTTACGGAAAAATTTTTCTCCCTTTTCTCCTTTCCATGCACTGTGAGCCAGTCCTCCGTATTGTTTAGCCCGTTGTTTCATCTTCTTTATTGATGTTCCGTCAATTATTTTTTTCAAAGTTTCATTATTTCGTTCCAGTCCCGAAAATTTACAAATCCTTTGTAATTCTGTTAGCGGATTTTTTAATAAATCCTCATATCTCACATATATAATATCCGCATTATAGGGATTTTCAAGCCACTTTTTTACATGGCAGTGCCACTTAGACGGAAAAATCCCCTTTCCCTCCGTAACCATTTCCTCCAGAGAAAAGTTGTTGCCTAACTCTTTGTTAAAAAAATAATATGACGTTAAAGCATCACGGCCGTCTCTGACTAAATAAATTACACGGCGATACTGTTTTTGGGGAAGATTGTGGGACTTAAAGAAATTAAACTCCGAAAATCTTTTATAAAATTTACGGGCGTGAACATCCGGAACAATTTCCTGTGCCAAATGATCTGTTAAATATTCTGTATTTATTTCAAATAAAAGCCCGGAAACAACAGACTGCATCCAGGTAATACCTGATTTAGGAAAAGCAACGATAAAAATATCTTCATCTTTTGTTTCTGTAACAGGAATAAAAAAATCTGAAGACATAACAGACTTTATTTTGCTTTCTACATATCTGTTCAGTTTTTTTTTAATAATTGTCTTAACTAACTTCTTCATATAGCCAATCTATTTTTGGGGCAACAATTCCTTCCCACTTTTCACTGTAAGCAGACCCGTGAACAGCTCCTGATTCAATATCAACAAAACCAAAGTCAAAGTTTTTAACCAAAAACTTCACTCCGGGGATACCTATATTAATTCCTAAAATATACCTTCCTGTATTTAAAAGCCCCGGAGGTATTATTGCCTTTATTTTATATATACCTTTGTCTAACCTGTCCTTTGTTAATTCGTGAGAACTGGTTCCGAAAGCAATTATTCCGGAAACTGTTTTTATCCATAAGTTTATTCTCATTCCGGCAATAAAGGAAAACAGTTTAAATTTTATTTTTATAACAATTTCTTCTTCTTGCAGAAAAAGTGTTCTTATCTTATTTTTTGAATCAGAAACTGTTATTTCCTGCAGCAGAAATTTATCATCACCTATTTTTTGATTTGTAAAATCATATCTTCCTTTTGAGTTAAAATAGTTTATATTTTGTAACAAGTATTTTTCTACGGCACTTTTAACATTTCCGTTAAAAAAAACAGAACCGCTTTGCAAAACAACAGCTCTTGAACACAATTGTTGAATACTCGCCATATTATGGCTAACAAAAAGCACAGTCCTGCCACCACCTTTGCTTACGTCCTGCATTTTTCCGATTGCTTTTTTCTGAAATTCGGCATCGCCTACGGCAAGGACTTCGTCAACAACGAGAATGTCCGGTTCGAGATGTGCGGCTACGGCAAATGCAAGACGAACGTACATTCCTGAAGAGTAGCGTTTAACAGGTGTGTCTAAGTATTTTGCGACACCGGCAAAATCAACAATTTCATCAAGTTTTTTTCGGATTTCCCCTTTTCGCATTCCGAGGATTGCCCCGTTCAGAAAAATATTTTCTCTGCCTGTTAATTCAGGGTGAAAGCCTGTTCCTACTTCCAACAGGCTGGCAATACGCCCTTTAATCTTAATTTGTCCGGTTGTAGGTCCGGTTACCCGAGATAAAAGTTTCAAAAGCGTAGATTTTCCGGCACCGTTTTTTCCCATTATTCCGAGTACTTCGCCTTGTTTTATTTCAAGGTTTATATTTTTTAATGCCCAAACGTAATCTCCTCCTTCTTTAGCCAGGGTATTTTCCTGTCCGATTTTCAACGTCGGGTCTTCTTTTCCTCTGACTTTCGCCCACCAACGGTTCAGGTCATGGCTTAGTGTTCCTGTTCCGACAACTCCGAGGCGGTATTGTTTTGAAATATTTTCTAATTTTATTGCAATATTCGACATCTGAAAAAACGATTAAACTGTATCCATAAATGACTGCTCTATCTTATTAAACAGCAAAATCCCCAGAATTAAAGTAGCAATCATAAAAATAAAACTGTACAATAATTGCCCTAAATTAAGCTCTCCGGAACCTAACATAATAAACCTGAATGTTTCTATTATCGGCGTCATAGGGTTCAGCAGAATAAATTTTTTATATATTCCGCTTATACTTGACAAAGGATATATGATAGGAGTTGCATACATCCATAGCTGAACGCCGAAAGTTACCAGGTAGGTAAGGTCTCTGTATTTTGTTGTGAGGGAGGATATAATTATACCGAAGCCGAGCCCTAATCCTGCTG
Source organism: uncultured Chlorobiota bacterium (assembly GCA_947311125.1). Classification (GTDB taxonomy): domain Bacteria; phylum Bacteroidota; class Bacteroidia; order Bacteroidales; family JAADGE01; genus JAADGE01. The sequence continues at coordinate 26,364 of CAMZKI010000048.1, read as the reverse complement.
TCATAAGAATTAAAAAGGGAAGAAGCAAAATGTAGAAGCTTATTGAAATATTTACGCCCAGGAAATAATAATATCCGATAAAAACCAACAAAAACACGAACTGTATAAAAAACAGGACTAAATTTGAAATTACTATTGAAATCGGCATTGTTAATCTCGGAAAATATACTTTCCCGAATATACTTGCATTTGTAACGAATGTATTTGATGTTGCTTTAAGGCTTTCTGCAAAATAGTTCCATCCTACAATTCCGGAAAAGTAAAAAAGTATTTTAGGCAGCCCGTCAGTAGAAAGTTTTGCAATGTTTCCGAAAACAACGGTAAACATAAGTGTTGTTAAAAGCGGTTGAATTATAAACCACAAAGGACCTAATATTGTCTGTTTATATTTTGCTACAAAATCTCTTCTTACAAACAGAGCTATAAGGTCTCGGTATGCCCATAATTCTTTAAGGTTTATGTCAAACCAATGCCGTTTTGGCTTGATTATCATAGACCAATTTTCCGGCACAATATTATTTAATTGTTTTTCTGTCATTCAGAACTTAATATGTAATTTTTTTCAAAAGAAAGTTAAGAATCTTTTTGGTAGATTCTTCCGGAGACAGTTTGTCTGTATTAATAATAATATCCGGATTTTTCGGTGCTTCGAACGGTGATGTTATTCCCGTGAAGTTTTTTATTTCCCCGTTTCTGGCTTTAGCATATAAGCCTTTTATATCTCGTTTTTCGCAGACTTCGATGGGTGTATTAACGTAAACCTCTATATAATTCTCCTTACCTATAATACTTTTGGCAATATCTCGAGATTCTTCAGTCGGGCTGATAAAACAGTTTATAGTAATTACTCCGCAGTTCAAAAAAAGTTTTGTAACCTCGGCAATTCTGCGAATATTCTCAACTCTGTCTTCTTCCGTAAATTTCAGATTTTTATTGATACCGGAGCGAATATTGTCGCCGTCTAATATTTGCGTAAGAAAACCGCGGTTAAAAAGTTCTTTTTCGACAGCAGCTCCCAAAGTCGTTTTTCCGGAACCGGACAATCCGGTAAACCACAACACTTTTGCTCTTTGTTTGAGAAGTTGTTCTTTCTGCTCCTTGCTTATTATCCGATCAAAGACCGGATGTATGTTATCTGCATTTTGCATCAAAAATAAAAGCTTTAGGTTTTTAATAAAGAACTGCAAATATAAAATAATTTTCAGAAACTGTATTTAAACTGTAAAAATGCAAAAGTAATTTGCTTGAATTCGGTGTTTTCCGTTACCGAATTTTTTAATTTACCGCCGAATGTTTGTGCTAAAACATCAAATTCGGCATTATCGCTTATCGGAATATCAAAAACCATTGAATTTATATCAACAATTGTTTTATGGTTTGGTTCGTCTGCCGGAATTATCTCAATATGTGTCGGAATTTTTTTGTTTCCCATAAGTTTAACCTCTGAGGTAATATCTGTTTTTATCAGATATTCGTCTTCGTCATAATATTCCGATTTCATTTGGTTGTATTCATTTTTGCTTATCCGCTTTATCAATTTTCCCCAAATAACAACGGCATTTTTATCAGGCGTGAAATTTTGGGATTCCAAGTCCACATTTCGTTTTTTTGTTTCAGAATGGTTTATCCTTTTTCTTTTGCGGGATAAGTGATAAGAGCCAAGGAATAATCGGTTCCTTTTCCCCATGTTTTAAATTTTAATGTTCGTTTTCATATCGGACGAACAATGGTCATGGCCATTTCGCCGTATGTTGATTTACCTCTGAATTTTTCATCGGCTTTCTTAATTATTTCAAATATAGGACAAAAAGCTTTAATAACATATAAGACACAGAATAAAGTTTTATATTCGCATTGTTAAAAAAAATAAAAAATGAAGATAAGAATTACCGTTTTTTTTATTCTGTTTGCTTTCGAATTTTCGGGGCTGCTTGCACAAAATAATGTGAGAGTTATAAAAATTGACGATTCTCATTATCCGAAAGTTAATATTTTTGTTAAAAGCAAAGAGCATCTTAATATATCTAACTCTAATGTTTTTGAAAACGGCAAAAAACAAGCTTTCAAAATAACTCCGGTTCTTCTTAAGGAAATAAAACGAGATATAAAAATATTATTTATAATTGACATTAATGCGTCAAAAAGAATAATAAATATAATGTTGAAAGAGACAGAACGACTTAAGAAAACAGATGAGTTTAATATCGGAATTGTAAACACTAACAAAAAAGGTAAACGTTTTATTTCTTTTATAAGCCCTGAATTTAGTAAAAACAAAACTTTTTTTACCGGGTTTCTGAAAAATTATTTCCCCGTACTCAAGAAAAACAAAACAAAAGAAAACTGTGAAGAAAGTAAAAAAATAAAAGATTATCTGTTCTTGAAAAAATCTGAATTTGATAATATAGGAGTTTTCATTATTTCCGAAAATAAAGAATTCCCTTTTGATTTTTGTTCCGGGGCGTTAAACAACGACCGTTTTCCTGTTTATTTTTTACAAACGGCAGATATAAAGCCAAATGCAGAACAGGAAATAATAAAAATATGTCGAAAAACCGGCGGAATGTATTCTCAAATAAAAAAAGAAAAAGAAGCATTAAAAGAGCTAAGGAGATACACAGAAGACCTTTCCTATTTCTCAAAAACAATGAAGCCCGATTTTTATAAAATCTCACTGATCTTGTCTGCAAAAACAAAACGGTCCGAAATATCCCTGAATCTTAACAAAAATACCGTTGACGTTATTGTTGAAAAACCAAGTAAAATATTTCTGACACAAAAGGAGCTTTTTTTAACAATTTTTTCCTCTGTTTTGTTTTTATTGTTAATACTTGTTCTTATAACTTACAAAAAAAAGATAAAGCAGGCTGAATTATTACAAGAGGCTAAGTATATACCTGCTGTAAAGCCGATTGAAATAAACATAAAAGGAAAGGGATTTAACAAGACATATTTTTTTGAGAAACACATTATAAAAATAGGCAGAGCTGACGATAACGATGTTGTTATTCCGGATATGACCGTATCGGCAAATCATGCTGTAATAAATAAAGAAGGCAGTGATTTTTATATCATAGACTTGGGAAGCACAAACGGTGTTGTTGCAGACAAAAAGAAAGTTAAAAAATATAAGCTTAAGGCAAAAGATATGATAAAACTCGGCGGAGTTGTTATGTTTATAAGAGTCTAATCACTTTTTATTTTTTGATAATAATAAGTTTTTTAAGGCAGATATTCCGTTTGTAAAGTCTTTTTTTCTTATTATAAATGCCGACCACCCGATTCCCGTAAGTTTTGTAAAGAAATAAATTTGAAGTAAGGCAGATGTCAGATAGGAAAAAGATGTTGAAAAACCGGCTCCGAAAATTCCGAACTCCGGAATTAAAAGTAATCCGCAGAAAACTGTTATTGCGAATCCCGCAGAAGCTGACATCATATTAAACTTTTGGTTTCCCGTGCCGGAAAAAAAGTGCATTATTATTAAATTAAGTGATAATGCCGCAATCCCGAAACTCAAACTTTTTATCACCGTATTAATTTCCGTAAAATCGTGCCCGAAAACAAATGAATAAAAAGAAGACGGGAGCATTGAAAAAACAAGCATTATTCCGGAAGATATCAAAAGAACGATTTTTGCAAGAGTAACAGTAAGAGATACAGACTGCCTGAAATTGTTTGTATTTGAAATTTTGGAATATTGGACAAAAGAAATACTTCGGCTGATAATCAGCGTGCTTTCGCTTATTTGAACTCCTGCCGAAAAAATACCGAGAGCCTTTATTCCCAAAAAGTATTCAATAAAATAGTATCCTAATCGGTAATTTAATTTCTGAACTATTGCGGCAACAGTGTTATAGCCGCTTAATTTAAAAACCTTTATCAGCAAAAGCCCGAAGCCGTTTATTTTTTTGTCTTTCAAAAACTTCAAAACACCGAACAATGTAAGAAAAAACCCGACAGAATATGAAATATAAAGAGAGAAAACATAAGATATTACCGTCTTTTCTTTTAAAAGAAAGTATAAAATCGGCAATGAAATTATCATTGAAACTGTTTTGAGCAGGGAAATATAATTTACGGTTGTTATTTTTTCTTTTCCCGCAAGGATTTTCTCATTAATATTTGCTCCCGATAAAATTAAAGACAGTGCCGAAACATGATAAATAAATTTTTTATCAACGACAGGCACAAATGTTATGAAAATAAAAAAAACAAAAAACATTATAAACGCCCAGGCATATGAAATTATAAAAAGCTGAAAAACATTTTCTCTCGGAACAAAATAAACCAAAGCTCCGGAAACAAAGCCCGTCAGCAGTATAAATATTGATACGGCAAGAATGATTAAACTTATATTTCCGAGACCCTCGGCTCCTATTACATTTGAATTTAAAATAACAATCCCTAATGTCATTCCGGCATTAAAGACTCGGACAAAAACAGTATTTAAAATGTTTTTTAGCAAAATGGCTTTGTGCTGTTACGTTACTTTTTAAATATTTTAAAAAACACCGGCAAATTATTTTGCCTGTAAATGTAATAAGTTTCAGGAACGGCTCCCCACCCTTCAAAAAAACGAGCAACTCCGGGAACGGAAGAACCCTCAAAATCCAAAAATAACTCATTACCGGCGTATTCTTCAATAAATGTATTAAAAATATGAAACGAAGCAAATTTCTTTTTTCCTTCAGGTGAAGACGCTATTAGCGGTAAGTAAATCCTGTTTTCGCAAAAAACAAAAACGGTAACGGAAATTAACTTTTTGTTTTTATTTCTTACCCCGTAAATTTTAACATTAAATTGCTCTTTTGCAAATAAAATTAAGCGTCTTAACGTTTTTAAATCTTTTTCGGAAAGAGCGTTTATGTTATTTTCTTTTTTCAAAAAAATTGCTTCGTCAACGGAAATGTTTTTGTCCGTTATGTTTTTAAGTTTTTCCGATTTTCTTATGTTTCGCTTTGTATTTTGAGAAAAAGCCTTGAATAAATTTGAAAATTTATTATTTAAACTTAGCAAGTGGTTTGTTTTTTTTACAATATTTTCACCGGATATTCTATTTTGAGAATTTAAATGAACCACTTGATATTTATATTTTTCGGGTATTGATTTTAAAAAATCCGAAACAATATTGTTCGTTATTTTTCGGGAAGAAAAAATACCTGTTTGTTGAGTAAATTTCGGTTGCGCAACATACTTAATTCCGAACTTTTTTTTTCCGGGCAAAGGCATCAAAAAGTCATAACTATCGGTAACTAAAGCCGACCATTCCGGAGAAACAATATCCAGCCAGCCGGAAAAAGCATAAATCCTGCCGTTTGCAGCTTTGTGTATTTTGCTGTCCCATAGGGGCTTGTCAATCTCTGTGTGTTTAATATATCTTATCTGCAAAGTTTTATTCATTATGGTTTTTCAGTAAACTCTTTTTTCTTTCATTTCCGAAAATATAGAAATCGGTTTTTTCCTTTCCGGAAATATTTGAAAAAACCAAGCTCCTGTTAAATTTGTTAAACACGGCAAATATGCTTGATAATCGTGCAAGTCTGCCGGATGTCATCCACCGTACGTCATAAAAAAACGCCTTCCTTTTATTTTTATCGACACGACTGATATTTCCGTTTATAATATGGCTTTTTGTATTATCGGGATACAACATTTTATCCGAAAAATCAATACCGGTAAAATCAGATATTTTTCTTAAAATAAACTCCGGATATACGGAAAGTTCTTCATAGCCCGCAGTCATTATTTTCAAATTGTATTTTTTCAGAACATATAATAATTTTCGGTTTTCAAGATACCATCTTAAACCAAGAAAAAGCATCGGTTTTCGGGTTCGTGCGAAGCGGGAATAAATCCAGCTTCTGTAGTCTCTTGTTAAATATATTACTCTCAGGTCATATTCTTTATTCAAAAAACGGAGGTATGAATATGAATTTTTTGAGCTGTCAAGTAAAATCATATTTTCCCCGTACTTTTCAGTAAAGATTTCAATAAGTTTTTTGTATTTCTCTTCTGTTTTAAGCTCTGAAGCTGAAATTTTTTGCAGATCTTTCCAAAAATAACAATCAATACCTTTTTTACCGCAAGAACAAGTTGACTTTTCAAAAAGCTCGGACGTTTTTTTTTTATTAAAAACAGCATAAATCTCTCCTAAGCCTACAATTTCCGGATGGCAGCCCAATGCCATATCCAAAATTGTTGAACCTGAGTGACCTAAGCCGGCTATATAAATAATCTTTGTCAAAAAAATATTTTGTGTAAAACACAAAAATAAGAATTTGTTTTGATTTAAAGATTTTACTGCCTATTAAGAGAAAAAACATTAATTTTACCTCAAGTTTAATATACAGTGAGCCAAACACAACAACTTAAAATATACCGGGAATTTTCAAAAACAGACAAAGGTCTTGTAAGAAACGAAAATCAGGATGCTTTTGTTTATTTTGAAAGTATTAACGGTGCCGTTTTTGCCGTTTGCGACGGAATGGGCGGAATTCCTGACGGAAAAAAAGCAGCCTCTTTAACTTTGGAAAAAATTGAGTCTTTTATATCCGAAACGTGGTATGATAACGAACGGTTGCTGATATACGATGCTGTAAACTTTGCAAATACGGAACTTCGGGCAAAACTCGGGCAACCTGAAAAAAACGTATATCCCGGAACAACCATTGCTTTGGTTTTAATCAGAGATAATAAAGTTTTTTATGCACACGCCGGAGACAGCAGAATTTATTACAAAACAGGAAAAAAATTATTTCAGCTTACAGAAGACCACTCTTTAATCAACAAGCTTCTCAAGGAAAAAAAAATCACCGAAACAGACGCCCGAAACCATATACAGAAAAACATTATTTACAATGCTGTCGGAATAAGAGAAACAGTCTCTGTCGACATTTGTGAAAAACCGTTGATTCCGGCAGATAACGATTATATTTTAATTTGTTCCGACGGACTTACAAATGAACTTGAAGATAAAGATATTCTGAAAATAATACAAAAAGAAACAGACATTAAGAAAGCAGGCAGGCAATTAATAAAAAGAGCATTAAACAACGGCGGCAATGATAACGTAACCGTAAGTTTAATTCGTTTTTATAATACAGGTAAAAAATCCAAAAGGTCTTTTACTTTCAAAAAAAACGATAAAAAGAAAAAACTTAAAAACATTGCTTTGCTGGGTATCATCTTTTTGCTTGTTAATGCGTTTTTTATGTATAACTATTTTTTCCGAAAAGACAGACCCTTAAAAAATACAGATATCATCATAAGTAATTCTTCTGATTTAATTTTTAAAAAACATACAAATAATATATACAGATATTCTGTCGGGAAAAATATTTTTTCTTATCCCGGAGTTAATGAATATAATATTATTGATATTTTAAGGGTTAATAACAAGCGGGAGTTTTATTTTTACCCCGGTGAAAGATTTATAATTCCGCAAAATGTAAACGACAAATAATGATAGGTCAATTTGTAAATAATTATGAAATAGACGAAATAATTGACGAAGGCGGAATGTCAACCGTTTATCTCGGCATTCATAAGTATTTAAAGAAAAAAGTTGCCGTAAAAATGCTGAATCCGGTTTTACAAAAAAACCCTCAGTATAAAAAACGCTTTTTAAATGAAGCAAAACTCTTGTCAAAACTCAATCACCCGAATATTGTAACTTTATATGATTATATTGAAAACGACCAAGGTATTTTTATTATTACGGAATATGTAAAAGGGCAAACCCTTGATGAATACGTTGATTTGGTTTCGGGACCCATTCCTGAGTCAAAAGCCGTAAAAATTATTTTACAGGTTCTTGACGCTGTCGGACATATGCATTCTAAAAATATGATACACAGGGACATAAAGCCCTCAAATATTATGATAACATCTGATAATACTATAAAACTTATAGATTTCGGGATTGCCAAACATCTGAGAAAAAACCAGGCACTCATAACTCAGGGAGGATCAAAACTCGGAACGGCAATCTTTATGAGCCCGCAACAGGTTAAAGGAAAAATTCTTGACAGAAGAACGGATATATACTCAATCGGGGCAACGCTTTTTTATATTCTTACGGGACAATATCCTTATGATAAAAATTTAAGCGAGTACGAAATTTATAACAAAATTGTAACTCAGCCTTTTCCAGACCCGCACTCTTTTTACATTGGTGTTTCCGACAAAATGCGTAATGTTATAAGGAGGGCTACTGAGACTCAACCCCTTAATCGTTATCAGGCTTGCGATGAATTTAGTATAGATTTATTAAGCTCACAGAAGAAACGAACAAAAGCTGCAACAATTTCTCTGCAGACAAAAATTATTGATTCGGCGGATTTTGAAATTAAAAAACCGAACCTCGGCATAAGTTTTTGGCAAAACCTGATTATGCTTATAGCAGCAATTGCTTTTTCGGCAATTATTGTAAGCGGACTGTATTTTTTATCAAAAAAAGATGAACGAAGAGTTATTGATAATAACGCTTTTCTTCTTGAAGGAGACAGTTTGACGGCAAAAAAAATAGAAAGCCTTCATTACGGAGAAACCGTAAGAGTAATTAAAAAACCGGAAGACGGAATCATTATAAAGCCTTGGTATAAGGTTAAAAGTTTAAGAAATAAAATAGGATGGGTTTATGCCGAAGACTTGGGAATTTCTCATACTTTTGTGCAAATAAACGCAATAATGGGAAACAGCATTGCAGGAAACCTGATACCTGCCAAATATAAACTTGCACTGCGAAATTATTTTGTTGAAAACCAATATTACAAAAATAATGAAACAGACTGGAAAATTTTTCCGGAAGAAAAGAAAGTCTTCGAGATGAATACTGTTGCCTTCGGAGATTTTAATGACAATGAAAAAGAAGATTTTGCCGTAATACTCTCAAATACAAAAACGAAAGAACGGCAAATTTTGATAATTTTTGATAATGATGAAACTTTATCTGTTCACGTAAACGAAGATATAAAAATAAAAACGGTCAAAAAAGGCAGAAGAGGAGGTCGGTGGTATCTCGGAAATATGCTGAAAAGAACAAATGAAGCCGGAAAAACTTACGAAGCAAAAAAATATGAATACCTGCCGCACGACGGTATCCTTCTTTATAAAACAAAAAATAAAGAAAATCTGATTTATATTTACGATACCGAAGAAAAAATGTTAAAATTTTATTCACAAACAAAATAAACCAAAGAATATAATAAACAATGCAAAACTTTATAAATAAAATCGAACAAGCAGGCGAACTTATCCGAATAAAGACAAAAGTAAACACCGAACTCGAAATTGCCGAAATTGCTGACCGTATGTCAAAATCAAAAAACGGAGGGAAAGCATTACTTTTTGAAAATAACGGAACCGATTTCCCTGTTTTAATAAATGCTCTCGGCTCAGAAAAAAGAATGAAGATTGCCATTAACGTCAATAATTTCAACGAAATAGGCGAAGAATTAGAGGCAATGTTTAAAAATATTACTTCACCCAAAAAAGGTTTTTTCGATAAGTTAAAAATGCTGCCGGAATTAGCTTCAATTTCGTCATATATGCCTAAAACAATTTCCGGAAACGGAAAATCGCAGGAAATTATACATAAAAATCCTGATTTATCAATACTGCCGATATTAAAAACGTGGAGCCGCGACGGCGGAAAATTTATAACATTTCCGCAAGTTATTACAAAAGACCCTGTTTCCGGAATACGAAATGTCGGGATGTACCGTATGCAAATTTTTGGTAAAAACCTTACCGGAATGCACTGGCATAAGCATAAAGTAGGAGCAAGGCATTTTTCGGAATATAAAAAACTCGGAAAAAAAATGCCGATTGCTGTTGCTCTCGGCGGGCATCCTGTTTTAACATACGCCGCAACGGCACCATTGCCCGATAATATTGACGAATATATGCTTGCCGGATTTCTTCGTAAAGAAAAAGTAAAATTGGTAAAAGCAATAACACAAGATATTGAAGTTCCGGCGGAAGCTGACATCATTATTGAGGGCTATATTGACCCTGCCGAAGACTTTATTTGGGAAGGACCTTTCGGCGATCATACCGGATTTTTTTCCTTGCCGGATTGGTATCCTAAATTTCATGTAACCTGTATAACACATAAAAAAAATGCCGTTTATCCGGCAACCGTGGTCGGCATTCCGCCGATGGAAGACGCTTATATTGCTCGTGCTACGGAACGCATTTTTTTGGCTCCCATAAAACTGACAATGCTTCCGGAAATGACAGATATGAATATTCCCGATGCCGGAGTTGCTCACAACCTTACGCTGGTAAGCATTAAAAAATCATTTTCGGGGCATGCACAAAAGGTAATGAGTTCGTTGTGGGGTGCAGGGCAAATGATGTTTAATAAAATGCTTGTTGTTTTAGATGAAAATGTTCAAATTTCCGACTACAAGCAGGCGGCAAAAATATTTTCCGAAAACGTAAATCCCGAAAATGATATTTTGTTTATGAAAGGACCTTTGGATGTTCTCGACCATTCATCAAGCAAATTTGCTTACGGCAGCAAACTCGGCATTGATGCTTCAAAAAAATACGATGAGGAAAAATCGGAAAGGGAAAACCTGAAAATAAATCTGAAAACAGTTGAAATCGATATTCTTCAATTGAAAAAGAAATATCCGGAAATAAAGGAAATTAATGATGAATTGCTGAAAGACGACATATCTTTTCTTTTTATTTCGATAGAAAAAAACAAAAAGCAACATGTTAAACGGTTGGCGGAGCAACTTGTTCAAGAAGAGGGAGTTCGAAAGATTAAATTTTTGATTTTTCTTGATTTTCCCGTAAATGTTTTTGATATTGAACAAACAACCTGGATTTTTGCAAATAATATTGAACCGATGCGTGATTGCTATATTTTTTCATCCGAAAACGAAATATCGCACCTCGTTATCGACGGAACTCGAAAACGTGCAGATATTGACAATTTTAAAAGAGATTGGCCGGATATTGTAACTTCCGATAAGGAAACAATAAAGCTTGTTGATAAAAAATGGGGAGAATACGGCATAGGCGAGTTTATTTCATCTCCTTCTGAAAAATATAATCATCTGATAATGAGCAAAAATGCCGTTGTTGAATAAAAATGCAGCAAAAATATATTTCATATCAGAAAGCTCTGAACAAAGCAATGTATCTGTGCAGTAAGGCAGAAAAGTGTAAATCGGATATCAGTAAAAAGCTATATGACTGGAAAGCTAATCCTGCAGAACACGATAAAATTATAAACGAACTTGAAAAGCAAAAATTTATAGATGAAGAGCGTTATGTAAAATATTATGTAAGAGATAAATTTGAATTTAACAAATGGGGAAAGATTAAAATAAGAACGATGCTTGTTCAAAAAAAAATACCCGAAAAGTTAATTGAGGAAGCATTAGACCAAATTTCCGAAAAAAAATACAGAGAAACACTTAAATATATCTTAAAACAAAAGCAGCACCGCATAAAAGATGAAGACAAGTATAAGAAAAAACAAAAGCTGATAAGATTTGCAGCGTCGAAAGGCTTTGAACCCGATTTAATTTTACAATTATTAGAGAAATAAAAAATAGTTGTTATTTTAGCAGGCAATTATTTAAAAGATATGTTTGAAAAATACAACTCCCTGCTATTACCCTTAGACTCAATAAGGCTTAACTTTAACGAAGCCGGCTTAACTGCAATGAATATTACCATAGCTTTTGTTATGTTTGGTGTTGCCCTCGGAATAAAACGAGAACATTTTCTTCAAATATCAAAAAATCCGAAATCGGTTATTATCGGACTTATAGCACAATTTTTGCTGCTTCCGGCTATAACTTATTTACTGGTTATTTTACTTAAATTTCCGGTTTCAATTTCTCTGGGAATGTTGTTGGTAGCCTCCTGTCCCGGCGGTAATGTTTCTAACTTTATGACATCATTGGCAAAAGGCAACACAGCACTGTCCGTAACGCTGACGGCTTTTTCTGATTTATTGTCAATAATAATGACACCGTTAAACTTTGTTTTTTGGGGAGAACTGTATATAAATACGCTGCCTTTGGCAAATCCGATTGAAATTCCGTGGCAGCACGTATTTCAGACTATCATAATTTTAATGGGTATTCCTTTAACTGCAGGTCTTTGGTTTGCAAGAAGATTTCCGAAACTGACAGAGAAAATATTTAAACCCGTGAAGTGGGTATCAGTTGTTGCATTTCTTGGTTTTATCGCAGGCGCAGTAATTGCAAATTTTGCTCATTTTATGAATTATTTTATTCTTCTTCTGCCTATTGTTTTCTTTCATAATATAATTGCTTTCGGAACGGGGAATGCTATTGCAAGAGCTTCTTTTTTGTCGATTTTGGACAGAAAAACCATTACGATAGAAACAGGTATACAAAACTCAGGTATTGCTTTGGTTTTGATTTTTAATAAGCATATTTTCCCTGACGGGTACGGCGGTATTGCATTTATTGCTGCAATGTGGGGTATTTGGCATATAGCATCCGGGCTTTTGTTAAGCACTTGGTGGGCAAAACGAACAAAAAAACAAGAAATAAAGTCTTAATTTCATCTCAGTCTTTTTAAAAATAAAAGAACCGACATTTCTGTCGGTTCTTCGCTTATTTACCTCTTTTCACTCATCAATTATTTTAATTATTTTACCGTCTTTATAGATTGCTGTTTTTACCAATCTTCTTTTTTCATCATAAAAATATTGCTTTCCGTCTATTAAATATCCGTTCTCAAAAAAGCCTTCTTTTTCTTTATCTTTAACTTTGTTATAGAAAATATGATACCCGTTTCCCTGAAAAATTCCTAAACTGTCTTGTTCCGTAAAGTGAGAAGTAACACTGTCTTTTTCAATATCATTTTCTGTGCTGTCCGACAAAATTACCTTCTCTTTTATTTCATATATTGTTATTGAATCTTTTCCTGTTTTTCCGTTATGAAAAATTTTTTCACACCTCAAAGATCCGTCTTCGTAATATTCCCTTATTATTCCGTTTTCTTTTCCGTCAACCCACCCCCCTTCAATTTTTAAATTTCCGTTTTCGTAATAATATTTTTGGTAGCCGGAGCGTGTTCCGTATTCGTTATAGTTCCACACGTAAGAAAGTTTTCCGTTTCTGTAATAGGCTTTATATTTATTTACCCATTTATCTTCAAGCCAAACCCCTTCTTCCGCAATATTTCCGTTTTCGAAATACGTTTTTGCAAGTCCGTATTTTTTCCCGTGTACGTATGTTATTTCTGATTTAAGACTTCCGTCGGTATAGTAAGACCTCCAAATACCTTCTTTTTTTCCGTCAACATAATTTCCTTCCGATATTTTCTCCTCACAAAAAGGTTTGTGATTAATCCAATATCCTTGCTTAAAGTCGTTCTTATCAATAACATTTACTGTATCTCCGGCAAAAATTTCAAAACTTTGTGCTTCGGAAATAAAGAAAAAGCCGAATATTAAAGCATATATGATGAGTAATCGTTTTTTCAATACCTTGTTCTTTTATTAGCCTATACGAAAAAACTGTGCCGGCGGTTTCATTTAATTTTATTTATTTTACCGAAAACGTTTGCATAGGTGTTTAAGCCTTTATTTTTTGCTGTGTAATTCTTTGTTTTTCAAACGGTTTTACCTTATTGCTGAGAAATAAATTTTTTTACTTAATTTTGCATTATATTTATAAATTTCTAAAACTGTTAAAATGAAAAAGTTTCTTTATATTACAATTACAGTTATAGTTGTTGTGTTTTCAGCATATTACACGTTTGTTTATTTTGTTTCTTACAGTCAGGGATACAGAGCCGGAGAATTGGTAAAATTCAGTAAAAAGGGTGTTGTTTTTAAGACATGGGAAGGACAAATAAGTCAAGAAGCAACGCAGCCGCTTTGGAATTTTTCTGTTCAAGACAACAAACCGGAGGTAATAAGTAAATTAAAAGCCTTACAGGGGAAGCATGTAAACTTAACTTATAAAGAGCGATTCAAAACATTTCCGTGGCTCGGAGACACAAAATATTTTGTTATTGCTGTTGAAGAAACCGGAGTGTCAAATAAAGCTAATTCCGGTTCAGAATCGGGAAATACAAAGTTAGAGTCTTTACAAAAAGAAAATGAAATGCTGAAGCAAAGAATTAAAGACCTTGAAACAACGATTGAAATTTTAAGAGAATCTTCCGGAAATTAAGTTAATCCGCTATCTTGCAAAAGTTTCATACGGGTAAAATTCGGCGATATCTTATAAAAAAGCCCAATCAACTAAGATTGAGCTTTTTAGGTAATTATTTTGGTGTTTTTATGTTTTGTTAACCTGTACTTATTTTTTCAGGCGATACCAATACTGAGTTCTGCCTGCCCATCCCCAACTGTCGAGAGACCCTCGTACATGCAGTTTGTCCGGATTCTTATCGTCTAACTCCATAGTGCAGTGGTAAAACTTTCCGTTTCCGGGATCCATAATTTTTCCGCCTTCCAGCCCGTCATCTCCTGCTTTCATTTTTAATAAAATTACCATCCCTACAATCGGTTTATCCTTTAATGCACCTTTACACTTATCACATTTCTCGTCTTGGGGTTTATCAAGGAGCTTAGTTATTTTTCCGTAATAAAAACCGTTTTTGGCTTTATAAATTTTTACGTAAGATTTTGCTTTTCCTGTTTCATCATCAATAGTTTTCCACACACCTGTAATTTTTGATGCTTGTGCATGAACTTTGCCGGAATATAAACTTAGAGCAAAAAATACGGCAGTAACAATTAAAATTTTCTTTTTCATAATGTTTGTTTTTTATTTTAACTTTTTAAAGATAAAAACATTTTTAATAACAGCAATAATAATTGCAAAATTTTGTGCTTTTTTATTCTTAAAACCGTAAATTTGAGCAAAATTTTTACGATTTTATGGAAAATATATTAGTAATAGGTGCAGCCGGTCAAATCGGTTCTGAGCTTACAATTGCTCTTCGAAAAGTTTACGGAAACGAACATGTTTTTGCAACGGATATAAAAGATGTCCCTCAAGACATTAAGAATACGGGACCGTCGGCAATTCTTGATGTTATGGATGACAAAAGACTAATTCATTTTGTTATCCGCCATAAGATAACACAGATTTACCACTTAGCAGCCGTTCTTTCCGGAAATGCGGAAAAATTACCCTTGCAGGCTTGGCACATAAATATGCAAAGCTTGCTTAATATTCTGGACCTGACTAAAGTTGTAGAAGACGTGCATCGTGTTTTTTGGCCGAGTTCAATAGCAGTATTCGGACCGACAACCCCAAAACAAAATACTCCCCAGCTTACAATTACAGAACCTTCTACAGTTTACGGTATAAGCAAGTTGGCAGGAGAACGCTGGTGTGAATATTTTAACACTCGATACAATTTAGATATCAGGAGTATTCGTTATCCCGGACTTATTAGTTATAAAACAGAAGCCGGAGGCGGAACAACAGATTATGCCGTTGAAATATTTTATGATGCCGTAAGAAAAAAGCAATACGAATGTTTCTTAAAAGAAGATACAGCACTTCCGATGATGTTTATGCAAGATGCTGTTGAAGCAACGATTAAACTAATGCAGGCTCCGAAAGAAAAGATAAGCGTAAAATCAAGCTATAATGTCGGGGGAATAAGTTTTACCCCGAAGCAAATTGCAGATGGAATTAAAAAACATATTCCGGACTTTGAAATATCTTACAAGCCCGATTTTCGTCAGCCTATAGCTGATTCTTGGCCGCAAAGTATAGACGACTCGGTTGCACAAAAAGATTGGGGCTTGGAAACAAAGTTTGATATAAAAGAGCTTACTCAAGTAATGCTTAACGGTGTCAGAGAAAAGTTTGGAAAGCAATAAAAAAGACTTTTGTGTCTGTTATTTTTATCGGGCAAAATACTGTGTGTGAAAGGTTTAATGATATTTGTTTCAAGCAAATTTTTTTACGGTTTAATTTAAATATAAAGTTATTAACATATTTATTGTTTGTATATCAACTTTTTAAACAACGGGTTTTAAAAGGCGGGCTTTTAATCTTCTTTTATTTGATATATTTTTGTTCTTACCATTTTCACCCATATTTTTATTTAAGTTAGTATGCAAGTAAAAGATAAAACTACAGCTTTCAGCCCTGTGTCTGAAAAAGAAAAAAAGGGCTTTACATATGAAGAAATTCTTCCTTATGCCCTGAAATATTTTAACGGTGACGAGTTAGCTGCCCGTGTTTGGGCAACTAAATATGCCCTTAAAGATTCTTTCGGAAATATTTACGAAAAAACCCCGGAAGAAATGCACCGCAGAATAGCAAAAGAGATTGCGAGAATAGAGCAAAAATATCCCAATCCGTTAAGCGAGGAAAAAATATATAACTTAATAAAAAACTTCAAATATATTGTTCCTGCCGGCAGCCCGATGTCCGGAATAGGAAATAACTTTCAAACAGTTTCTTTATCAAATTGTTTTGTTATAGGAGATGACGAGCCGGCTGATTCATACGGAGGAATATTAAAAACAGACCAAGAACAGGTGCAGTTGATGAAAAGAAGGGGTGGTGTAGGACACGACCTTTCTCATATTCGCCCGGGAGGGAGCCCGGTAAGCAACAGTGCATTAACATCAACAGGAGTAGTTCCCTTTATGGAGAGATATTCCAACTCAACAAGAGAAGTTGCTCAAGACGGCAGAAGAGGGGCATTAATGCTGTCAATATCAATAAAACATCCTGATGCGGAACATTTTATAGATGCAAAATTAGAATCAGGGAAAATAACGGGGGCTAATGTGTCGGTTAAAATAGACAATGAATTTATGCGGGCTGTTATTGAAAATAAACCCTATCTGCAACAATTTCCGGTTGATTCTGACAATCCTAAAATTAAAAAAATAATTGACCCCCGAAAACTTTGGAAAAAAATTATACATAATGCATGGAAATCTGCCGAACCGGGAATATTATTTTGGGATACCGTTATAGAAGAGTCTGTTGCAGACAGTTATGCAGACCAAGGATTCAAAACCGTATCTACAAATCCGTGCGGAGAAATTCCGCTTTGTCCGTATGACAGTTGTCGCTTGCTTGCAATAAACTTATTTTCTTATGTTGAAAACCCGTTTACAGAAACTGCGGTATTTAATTTTGACAAATTTAAAACACATGTTCGTTATGCCCAAAGAATAATGGATGATATTATAGACTTAGAGCTTGAAAAAATTGATAAGATTATTGAAAAAATAAATAACGATCCGGAAAAAGAAGAAATTAAACTGACGGAAAAACGACTTTGGGAAAATATTAAAAATAAAGCAGAACTAGGAAGAAGAACCGGCGTCGGAATTACTGCCGAAGGGGATATGCTTGCAGCTTTAAACTTGCAATACGGCAGCGATAATGCAACAGATTTTTCCGTTCTGGTTCATAAAACATTAGCCCTTGAAGCATATCGTTCATCTGTTGAAATGGCAAAAGAAAGAGGAGCTTTTAAAATATACAATACCGAAAAAGAAAAAAATAACCCGTTTATTAACAGAATAAAAGAAGCGGACGCAGAACTTTATGAGGAAATGGTAAAACACGGAAGAAGAAACATATCTCTGCTGACTATTGCTCCTACAGGCTCCACCAGTATTATGACAAAAACAACTTCCGGAATAGAACCGGTATTTATGCCCTTTTATAAAAGACGCAGAAAAGTAAACCCTAACGATAAAAATGTAAATATAAGTTTCACTGACGAAACCGGAGACGCATGGGAAGAATACAATGTTTTTCATCATAACTTTCTTAAATGGATGGAGGTAAACGGGATAGATACTGAAGAAGCAAAAACATTCGATAGTGATAAAATCCTGGAACTTGTAAAACAATCTCCGTATTATAAAGCAACATCAAACGATGTTGACTGGATTAAAAAAGTTCAGTTGCAAGGAAAAGTGCAAAAATGGGTTGACCATTCAATAAGTGTTACAGTGAATTTACCCAAAGATGTTTCTGTTGATTTAGTCGGAGATGTTTATCTTGAAGCATGGAAAAGCGGATGTAAGGGCGTAACGGTATACAGAGACGGCTCTCGCGACGGTGTTTTAATTTCCGCCGATAATAAGAAGGCTCAAAAAGAACAAAAACATGAAAAACGACCGGCTGTTTTAGAGGCTGATGTCGTAAGGTTTAACAATAATGATGAAGAGTGGATAGCTTTTGTAGGACTGAAAGACGGTAAGCCTTACGAAATTTTTTCCGGAAGAACCGAAGAAGATGCTTTACCTGTTCCTAAATCTGTTTCAAAAGGAGAGATTATTAAACACCGTTTTGAGGACGGAAGTAAAAGATATGACTTCAGATATAAAAACAAATTCGGATTTAATATTACAATTGAAGGCTTATCATATAAATTTAATCCTGAATTTTGGAATTATGCCAAATTAATTTCCGGAGTTTTGCGCCACGGAATGCCTATCGAGCATGCCGTTAATTTAATTTCGTCCTTACATTTTGAAACAGACACAATAAACACTTGGAAAAAAGGCATTGAAAGAGCCTTGAAAATTTATATTCCCGACGGAACAAAAGCCAAAAAAGGTTCTGTTTGTCAGGAGTGCGGTTCGGATTCTTTGGTTTATGAAGAGGGTTGTCTGAAATGTCAGTCGTGCGGATACTCTAAATGCGGATAAAAACTTTGTTTGCTTTTTTATAAAGTAAGGCTGCCTGAATTTCAGGCAGCCTTTTTTTAAACACATACTTGTAACAGGACGGTTATTCGGATTTAATAAAAAGTAAAACTGTAAGCTACAGAGGGAATAACAGAAAATAAAGCCAGCCTTACAGCTTCAAACTGCGAAGAATTTTCATTTACGGGTCTGAACGTAATCTGATAAGCATTTTTTTTGGCATATACATTATAAACAGAAAAATTCCAGCTTGACTTCCAATGTTTTTTCTTCTTGTTATAATAAGTTATACTGAAATCTCCGCGATGATAATCAGGCATTCGGTAGCCGTTACGCTCTGTATATAACTGCACTATGCGCCCGTCAATAATATACCTTCCCGACGGAAATGTTACTGCATCACCGGTATAATAAACCCAAGTTGCCGCAAAACTCAAATGCTTATTCAAATTGTAAATTGCCGTTATTGAAAAATCATGAGTTCTGTCATGTCGGGCGGGAAACGAAAGACCGTCATTTATCTCATCAAAAATACGTTCTGTTTTTGACCATGTATAACTAATCCATCCTGTTAATTTTCCTGTTTGTTTTTTAAAATAAAGTTCTGTTCCGTATGACCATCCTTTTCCGAAAACAAGTTCTGCTTCCAAATATTTATTAACCATAACATTGGCTCCGTTCCTGTAATCTATTACATTTTGTAAATCCTTATAATAAATTTCAACGGAAGTTTCAAACATATTATTTGAAATGTTTTTGTAATAACCAATTGAATATAAATTTGCAGTTCCGGGCGGAACGAGTTTGGTGGTCGGATACCAAATATCCGCCGGAGTAGATGCGGTTGAATTTGACAGAAGATGTATGTATTGTGCATTTCGTGTATATGCAAATTTTACAGAATTCCGGCTGTTTATTATATAATTTAAAGAAAAACGAGGCTCCGGATTTATGTATGTTTTTATTATTTCATTATCGGAATACTGAACAGAATCAATGGGTTCCTGCCGGTTGTTAAAATCATAAACGGTTCCGGGACCCAAAACACAAAAAGCAGATAAGCGCAAACCGTAAATAACTTTTAAGTTTTTAAGAACATCAAACTCGTGAGATAAGTATGCGGTATTTTCAAAAGCATATTTATTGTCAACTTTTATGTCGTTTAAAAAATTTACTTCGCTTGCATCAACTTCTCCTGGCAAAAAGGTATGGTAAACGGAGCTTATTCCGAAACGAAATAAATTCCTGCTGTTATAAAAATATTGGAAATCTTTTTTAAGGTGAAAATCTTTTATTGCAGAATTCAGTTTAACTTTTCCGGAGTCGGCAAAAAAACCGATACCTACTTGATAATCATATTTACTGTAAATTAAAGATGTATTTAAAAACAGTTTATTGTTAAATATATGATTCCAGCGAGCCGTTCCGGTAATATTTCCCCAGTTCATATCCATAATATCGCTGAAACCGAAAACGTCCCTTCCGAAATATCCGGAAAGAAATATTCTGTTATTTTCATTTATTTTCCAATTTACTTTTGAATTAAAATCATAAAAATAAAGAGTGCTGTTGCGCTGTTCTTCTTTCGGAGCAAATGAGAGAAAAAGGTCGGCATAAGTTCTTCTGCCTGAAATTATAAGAGAAGATTTGTTCTTAATAATCGGTGTTTCAACGGTTAAACGAGAGGAAATAAGACCTATTCCGCCGTTTGCCGTGAATTTTTTTGAATTTCCGTCATTCATTTGAATATCCAGAACAGAAGACAGTCGCCCTCCGTATTGAGCAGGTGCAGTTCCTTTGTAAATTTTAACATTTTTAATTGCATCAGAATTAAAAACCGAGAAAAAACCCATTAGATGCGAAGCATTATAAACAGGGGCTTCGTCAAGGAGAATAAGGTTTTCGTCAGCACCTCCGCCTCTTACAAAAAATCCGCTGCCGCCTTCTCCCGCCGGTTTTATTCCCGGCAAAAGCTGTATTGTTTTCAGGATATCCTGCTCACCGAAAATTACGGGAATCATTTTTGTATCTTTAGGGCTTATTCTGTTAATACCGGTTTCTGCAATTTTTATATTTTTGTCGGCAGCTTCACTGACTACCGTAACCTCTCCGAGTTCGTTATCAACAGGAGAAAGTTCTGCGTTTATCGTCTGATTTTTTTCATTAGCCAATTTTGCGGTAAATTTCGCATATCCGATACTGTTAAAATACAACTCTTTTGTTCCGGCAGGAACTGTCAGAGAGTAAAAACCGTAAGTGTTTGTTACGGTTCCGTACTTTCCGTTATCTGAATTTATAATTGCGTTTATTACGGCTTCCCCGGTTTCGGAGTCGGTAACAATACCTTTTATTGTTATATTCTGCGAAAAACCGAAAAAGAATAAGGACAGAAAAATTTTTGTTAAAAAAACGTGTTTCATTTTCTGTTTATAACGGTACAACCCTGTTTATATACAATTATTCATCGGAGGGTCCGTTTTTTAATCTTTCCCTTATTTTCATTTCAATCTCTTCCGATAATTCAATATTATCCGTAAGAAGTTTTTTTACGGCTTCTCTTCCTTGTCCCAATTTTGTATCACCGTAACTGTACCAAGAGCCGCTTTTTTGAATAATATCGTATTCTGAACCTAAATCTATAATTTCTCCTATTTTTGATATTCCTTCTCCGTAAATAATATCAAATTCTGATTTTTTGAAGGGCGGAGCAACTTTGTTTTTAACAACTTTAACCCTTGTTTTGTTTCCCGTAATATCGGCATCGTCTTTTATCTGACCTATTCTTCTTACATCGAGTCTGACGGAAGCGTAAAATTTAAGGGCATTTCCTCCGGTAGTAGTTTCAGGATTTCCGAACATAACTCCGATTTTTTCTCTCAGCTGATTTATAAATATTACGCAGGTATTTGTTTTTCCTATATTAGATGTTAGTTTTCTCAGTGCCTGAGACATTAATCGAGCCTGTAATCCCATTTTAGAATCGCCCATATCGCCTTCAATCTCAGCTCTCGGAGTAAGAGCAGCAACCGAATCAATAACTACTATATCAACTGCTCCGGAGCGGATGAGATGGTCGGTTATTTCAAGAGCTTGCTCTCCGTTATCAGGTTGAGACACAAGCAAATTATCAATGTCAATACCTAAGTTTTTTGCATAAAAACTGTCGAATGCATGTTCTGCGTCAATAAATGCAGCAATACCTTCTTGTTTTTGAGTTTCAGCAATAATGTGGAGAGCCAATGTCGTTTTTCCTGAAGATTCCGGTCCGTATATTTCTATAACTCTTCCGCGAGGAACTCCTCCGACACCTAAGGCATAGTCCAGCCCGATGGAGCCTGTGGATATTGCAGGGATATCTATCACAGCACTTGAGTCTAATTTCATTATTGTTCCTTTCCCGAATTCTTTATCAATTTTATTTAATGTTGACTGTAAAGCCTGAAGTTTTGCAGCTTTCGTATCTTGTTCTTTTTTTGCCATTGTTCTTTTTTACCGTTATGTGTTTTATTTCTCTAATTCTTTCATAATTTGCTCGTAGTGCTCTTTCGTTTTTACCTTGGGAAAAACTTTTAAAACAGTTCCTGTTTCGTCTGTTATAAATGTTGTTCTGCGGACACCTTCGTAAGTTCGTCCGTACATCTTTTTTTCTCCCCAAACACCGAGTTTATTCATAATTTCTTTTTCAGTATCAGAAATTAATTTAAAAGGCAGCCCTAATTTTTCTGAAAATTTACGGTGAGACTCTTCTGTATCCGGACTTATACCTATTACCTCAAACCCCCTTTTTTTAAGTTCGTCGTAATGCTCTTTAAGATTTTTTGCTTCGTTTGTACATCCGGGTGTATTGTCTTTCGGATAAAAATACAGAATTAATTTTTTGCCTTTTATTTCTTCCGGGTTAATTATTTTATGAAAATCCGGTATTTTATCTCCTTCTTTTAGTTTTATCATAATTTCAGAAATTAATATTATCTGCAAAAGTATTGTAAATTTCGGTATTTAGCAGTTGTTATCCCCGTAAAATTAAAAAATATTCCTGAAAATGAAACTTTTTTTACAAACTTGCGTATACCCGAATAAAGAAACCTTTAAAATCTTAAGCTATGAACGAAGACGAAAAAAAAATTCAGACAGAAGAAACAACAGAATCCGTAGTTGATGACTTATTGGAAAAATTTATCAAATTAACTAAGGTTGATGAGGAGTAGTTAATTTTTTCATAATATTTACGGTTAATAAATTAAATATAAGTTCAAAAAAGGACACAGTTAAACACTGTGTCTTTTTTGTTTTAGCTTATGTCCATTCCTCTTTTTCTTAAAACCTCTTCCAGCAAATCAAAAGTTGATAATATTTCCGGTTTGCCGTTTACAACAGCAACATTATGTTCAAAATGTGCAGAGGGCATACTGTCTGCAGTTACAATTGTCCATCCGTCAGACAACTGGCGAACATTTTTTTTTCCGAGATTTATCATCGGTTCTACGGCAAGAACCATTCCTTCGGTAATTTTGGAACCTCTTCCGCGTTTCCCGTAGTTAGGAACAGAAGGCTCTTCGTGTAAACTTTTTCCCAAACCGTGTCCGGTAAGTTCTCTCACTACCGAATAACCTTCTTTTTCAACATAATTCTGAATTGCATATCCGATATCTCCTATTCTGTTTCCGGTTTTTATCGCTTCAATTCCGATATACAGAGATTCTTTTGTTATTCGTAAAAGTTTTGAAATTTCCGGTTTCACATTTCCTATTTTAAAAGAATAAGCATGGTCGCCGTGAAATCCGTTTTTTAAAACACCGCAATCAACCGAAATTATATCTCCGTCTTTCAAAACATAATTTCCGGGAATACCGTGAACAACTTCTTCGTTTACCGAAAGGCATAATGTAGCGGGGAATCCGCCGTATCCTTTAAAAGACGGTATTCCTCCGTTGTCTCGTATAAATTCTTCAGCAAGAGAGTCCAGTTTTTTTGTTGTCATACCCTCGTCTATATATTCTGCAATAAGAGCCAGTGTCCTTGAAACAGAAAGGGCGCTTTCTCTCATTAACTCAATTTCGCTGCTTGTTTTCGTATAAATCATTTTAATACAGTAAGACCACAAAGATAATATTTTAAATAAAAAACGGACAAGATTAATTGTCCGCTTTAATACTTAAACTATTATACCGTCTACTCTATTTCGTGCGGAGACGGAATGTCCTTAACAACGTTCATAAATGTTCCGTCTTTTTTAAAACGAATATCGTAAAGTTGTCCGTCTTTTTCTGCTTCTACAACATAACCGACAAGCTCTTTTCCGCCTTTAATATATTTTTCTGTTTCTTTTACAATATAATCAGAAAAGTCGGTTATTATTTTTTCTTTTGCAAGTTCAGGAGCTTGGTCAAAAGTTATAACTTTTGCTTCCAGTTTTTCCTGCATAAACATTTCCTGAACATAATAGGTTCCTGCACCTGCAAAAAAACCTAAGGCTGCAAGAAGAGATATTTTTTTCATATACCAAATAAAATCTATTTTTTCCATTCCCATAGCGGCAACTCCGGCAGCTGAACCTATAATCAGAATGCTGCCGCCTGTTCCTGCCGTATATGCTATAAACTCCCAAAAAATACCGTCTTGCATATATTGAATATGAAACGGATCAATCGGATACATACCCATTGATGCTGCAACTAAAGGAACGTTGTCAACAATTGAAGACAATAAACCGATAATTATTCCGACGGGATAAACACCCAAGCCCCAATCTTTCAATGATGTTGCAAGCAGGTCTAAATGTCCGGCTGATTCTAATGCCGAAACTGCCGTTAAAATACCGAGAAAGAAGAAAATTGTAGGAACGTCAACTTTTGTAAGAATAGAGTTAACCGATAATTTAAAGTTTCCTTCATATTTTGATTTTGTTTTTTTATGCATTATTTCCGTTGTAATCCACATAATACTCAATCCGAACAACATACCGAGATAAGGAGGTAAATGAGTAACGGTTTTAAAAACCGGAACAAATAATAATGCGGAAACACCAAGAACAAGCATCGTTATTTGTTGTTTAGGCGTTGTTCTTACTTCATTTTCTCCCGGTTTTTTTATCTCCGGTCTTTTTACGTTTCCTTTAAGAGTAAATGAGAGAACCAAAAGGGGGATTATCATAGTAAATAAGCTGGGAACAAATAATTTTGTAATAATGTTTGCCGTTGTTACCTGTCCTCCTATCCACAGCATAATTGTTGTTACATCTCCTATCGGTGAGAAAGCTCCGCCGGCATTTGCTGCTACTACCACCATAGATGCAAAAAACCAGCGGGTCTGTTTGTCGTCAATTAGTTTTCTTAGCAGAGCTATTATAACAATTGTTGTTGTTAAGTTGTCAAGAACCGCAGACATAAAAAAAGTAAGGAAACTTAAAATCCATAACAGTTTTGATTTATTTGTAGTTTTTATTTTGTCCGTAATAATTTTAAAACCTTCGTGTTGATCAACAATTTCAACGATTGTCATAGCTCCGAGCAAGAAGAATAATATTGTAGAGATATTTGCAAGATGCTCAAATATATCATGTTGTGTAATAAATTCTCTGATTCCTTCTTCGGATTGAGACAGAACAGGGTTTAGTTCGCTGAAATGCTGCCAGGCTCTGCTGTATCCCAGTCTTAATATTTCTTCACCGTTAAATGCGTAAACAGCCCAAAGAATTGCACCCATTAACAAAGCAGATGCCGCTTTGTCTATTTTTATGGGATGTTCCAATGCTATCATTAAATAACCTAAAATAAATATAACAACCATTAGTATAAACATAACTCTCTGATTTTTAATTTGTAAAATATGGTTAAAATATTTGCAAATATAAATATTGAAATGTGATTATAAAAATAAAAGTGCGATTGTTCTCTTCTGTAAAAAAATAAAGCCCGTTTTGATTTTCGGGCTTTATTTTTAATTTTGGGTTTAATATATTTTTTATTTTACTATGGCATCTTCCATAATAATTTTATAGAAATATCCGTATCCGAAATCTTTATCTAAAGATATTTTTCCTTCTACAACTACTGTGTCCCCTTCCTTAACTTCAGATTGTGAGGTTACGGTTAAATCAAAATCGCCGTTATGTTCTGTTCCGTCTTGTATATGAATCCAGTTCTTTTTCATTATTTGAGGACTGAATTTTACAACAACGCCTTTTATTTTAACTGTCTTTCCGTTATATTTTGATTTGTTTGCGAACAATTCTTCTATAGTTATTCCGCCAGCTGCAGGTGTTACTTTTATTTCGGTTTTCTCGGCTTTCGGTTTTTCGTTATGTCCTGTAAGGTTGTGTCCGTGAGGGTTGTTAACCATGTTTTGTTTCGGCATATCGGGAGTTGTTCTTACACTTTCGAGAAAATATATTTTATCAAAGGTTCTTCCTAATTCCTTACTTGCAAAATTTTCCATAAGCATACCGCCGTCGTAATAGTATACGTCTCCGACATTAGCATTCATTTTAGGAACGGCTAACCATGTTTTTGTTCCGTTTTCTTCAGCTAAAAGATATGTGTAGTTATTTGTTTGCAAAACCTCTGCTACTGTTATTTTGTGCGTATCTGCACTCAGGTTCTCCGTAGTTTGCTCTTCTTCACTCTGACATGATGTTAAGGTTAAAAACAATCCGATTGTTAATAATAATGTTTTCATATTTATTTGTTTTTTAGTTTCAAAAATTTAAG
>CAMZKI010000047.1 GCA_947311125.1 uncultured Chlorobiota bacterium | reverse complement strand
TAACGGATTGAGTAATATTAATTTCTCTGAAGACAAAGAAAATGTTCTGAGAAATGTTATTCAAATAGGGAAAAGTAATGCATACCAAGTAATAGAAAAGGAAAAATTAAATATAAGATATGATTATTTTTATGATATGCTGATATTTTTAAGTCTTTCGGTTTTATCTTTATTATTTGGTATGCATTACTTTTCCCTATTTGAATAACATTTCTCAGAACATTTTCTTTGTCTTCAGAGAAATTAATATTACTCAATCCGTTAGAAATACTGATATATATTTCATTTTGAACATTCTCTGTATCAACTTCTTTAATGGAAACCGGAACATAATCAGCATATTGAACAATAGAATCTACTGCCGTACCTGTTGCTTTTTCAACAGCTTTTTCAATATCTTTTGTAACAAAATCCTTTCCTGTTAAAACTTCATTAAATGCTTTTTCAATAGCATTTTTTACAACAATTTTGTTAGGTGAAACATCCGGGTTTGTATAATTTAAAACAAAACCTAATATTAAAGGAATAAATAATAAACCGATGTTTTGAATCCAAAAGATTACAGCGTATGCAGTTCCCAATTGTTTTTCGGGAATAATTTTAGGAACGGAGGGCCACATTGCAGAAGGTACCAAAGAAAATCCGATTCCTAACACAATAACCATTGCCGCAGCTATCCACCACAAAGTTAAAACAGGAATAGCCAATATTCCGTGAACAAAAATCAAAATTAAAGAACCGATAATCATAATTGTTGCACCTTTTCCGTATTTATCATAAATACCGCCGAATAAAGGCGTAAGAAAAAGCGTTCCGAACGGTAATAATGCGGGAATTGTACCTGCAAGATACGGACTGACATTGTATTTATTAATCATCAAATCCGTTGCATAAAATAAGAACGGGAAAACAGCCGAGTAAAACAATACACAAAGTATAGCAATATACCAAAAACCTCTGTTTCCGATAATCAATAATATATCTTTTATTTTAAATTCGTCATCGCTTGACTTTTCTTCTTTTGTATTCGCTTCGGATTTGTCAAGTTTTTTGTCTAAAACAGAAAAAAGAGTAAACGAAACAACGCCCATAAGCATCACAATTAATGCAAATAAAATAGGAGCGGTTACAGTAAAATTTTTAGCAAGAGGCAATGAAATTGCAAGAGCAAGCAAAGTTCCCAATCTTGCAATAGACATCTGCATTCCCATTGCTAAAGCCATTTCTTTTCCTTTAAACCATCGAACAACTGCTTTTGAAATAGTTATTCCTATAGCTTCCGTTCCTACCCCGAAAATTGCAAAGCCCATAGATGAAAGGAATACCTGTGTCTTCATAGCACCAAGAAGAGGAATGTTAATTACCGCACCTTCTGAAAATTGATGCTTTACAGCCCAGTAATTTAATGCCGTTCCCAGAAACATAACAATTGTTGCTCCTAAGCCAGTCTTTCTTATTCCGAGTTTATCCAGAATAAAACCGCTGATAATTAACATAAATAAGAACACGTTAAACCAAGCATAAGCTGAAGTATATGTTCCGAAATCTTCACTGTTCCAACCAAGAATACTTTCAAGCATCGGTTTGATAGAAGATAAAGCATAATTAAAATAATATGCTCCGAAAATAGATAAAGAAGCTAATATTAATGCTGTCCATCTTGCTCCTTTTGATTCTCGTAGTGATTGTACTATTTTGTCCGTCATTATGTAAAGTTTTAATTTAAAAAAACAGAAAACAAATAACGTAATTTCATTCGGATTTTTAAAATTTATTTTGATATTTGGAACATCAAAAAAAGAATAATATTAAATTTTTTATATGAAAATAAAAGTAGTAAACAAATCAAAACATCAACTTCCGGCTTATGAGACAGAATTGTCTGCCGGAATGGACTTGAGGGCAAATATTGATAAACCCGTAACTTTAAAACCGCTTGAACGAGCTTTGATAAAAACCGGTTTATTTATAGAACTCCCGGAAGGTTATGAAGCTCAAATACGTCCGCGCAGCGGCTTGGCATACAAACACGGTATAAGCATCGTAAATGCTCCGGGTACCGTCGATGCCGATTACAGAGGCGAGATAGGAGTTATATTGGTAAACTTATCAAATGAGGATTTTGTCATAAACGACGGCGAAAGAATTTGTCAAATGGTTATCTCAAAACACGAAAAAGCCGAACTTCTTGAGGTCGATGAACTTAATGAAACAAAAAGAGGCAGCGGCGGTTTCGGTCATACCGGAAAATAATACTTTAAAAAACTACTGTAACTTTTCAACTTTTAACTTTTAGCTATAATATGAAACTTATATTTGCAACAAACAACAAGCATAAACTCGAAGAGGTAAAGAACATACTCAATAATAAATTTGAAATACTCAGCCTGAAAAATATTAACTGCTTTGGAGAAATTCCCGAAACACAGGACACTATAGAGGGTAACGCTTCACAAAAAGCAAATTTTATTTATGAAAAATATAAAATTGATTGCTTTGCTGACGATACAGGATTGGAAATTGAAGCATTAAACGGTGAACCCGGAGTATATTCCGCCAGATATGCCGGAGAAAACTGCACTTTTGAAGATAATGTCCGGAAAGTTCTTTCAAAAATGAAAAATGTAAAGAACCGAAATGCGAGATTTAAAACAGTCATTTCTTTAATTATTGACGGGAAAGAATATTTATTTGAAGGTACGGTAAACGGTAAAATAACCGAAAATAAAAAAGGGATAAGCGGCTTCGGTTACGACCCGATTTTTATGCCCGAAGGATATAACAAAACATTTGCAGAACTTACACCGGAGGAAAAAAATAAAATAAGCCATCGCGGAATTGCAACTCGTAAATTAATAGACTTTTTGAAAAATTACGGCAATTAAACCCCGAAATTATCGTTAAGTTTATGAATAATATCTTTTCAATGATATATGATTAAAAATATTATAACAACTTTAATTATCCTATTTCCGATTTCCCTCTTTTCTCAGATACCGGTAGGGGAATGGCGAGATCATTTTTCATATAAAAAAGCAATACATCTTGCCGATGCAGGTAATAAAATATACGTTGCAGGAGAGATTGCACTGTTCTCTTACGATAAATCGGAAAATACAATTGAAAAACTTACAAAAATTCAAGGATATTCAGATGCCGAAATACAGACAGTTGCATACAATAAAGCAAATAATGCTTTAATAATTGCTTATAAAAATTCAAATATCGACATTTTGAAAAATAATACTGTTTACAACCTTTCTGAGATTAAACGCAAACTTATCAGCACCGACAAAACAATTTATAATATTACTTTCAACGGCGATATAGCTTATCTTTCCTGCGGATTCGGCATAGTTCTTATTGATACTGAAAAAACGGAAATAAAAGACACGTATTTCATCGGAGATAATGCGTCATACGTAAAAGTAAACGATATAACTTTTGACGAAACGTTTATATATGCTGCAACCGACAACGGTTTATATTTTGCGGATTTTTTAAATTCAAACCTTGCCGATTACAGAAACTGGAGTTTAGTTCCCGACCTGTCCGAAAATGATTTTAAATATAACTTTACGGAATATTTTAACGGATATTTATTCGCAAACAGGATTGATACAATTACCGGAAACGATACTTTATATTGCAGAAAAAATAATATATGGGAAATTTTTAATGCAGACATTGATAATTTACGCTCCGTAAATGCTGCCGGAAACAAAATTATATTTTCCGAAAGAACTAATGTCAAAATATTCGATACAGGACTAAATATTGTAAAAGAACTTAACAATTACGTCTTTAACGGCTTTTCGGCAAATCCTAAAATCAACTTTGCAACTCTTGATACAGAGGGAAATATTATTATTGCAGACAACAGCACAGGCTTAGTTTTTGAGAAAAAAGGGCAATTAAACTATACATATCCTGACGGACCTTATGATAACTATACCGCAAAAGCTTACTATATTAATAATACCGTAATAACCACTAACGGAAACAATAATGCAAGCGGCTGGTATCTTCCTGTTTATAATGTCTTTGAAAATGAAAGATGGAAATCTTATCACATAACTTCCGATACTGCCCGTAATTTTTTCAGTATTGCCGTTAACCCTAAAAATAACAATAATTTCTTCTTCGGCTCATGGGGATACGGTGTTTTTGAATTTAACAACAATGAATGGACTGCATCATATAATAATTCAAACAGTACATTGCAGCCTGTTACGGGTTACCCTTACGGATTTATCAGAATTTACGGATTAATTTTTGATAAAAATAATAATTTATGGGCAACAAATCAAGGAACCGCAGATCCCGTTTCCGTAAAAACAGAGGATAATCAATGGCAAAGTT
>CAMZKI010000046.1 GCA_947311125.1 uncultured Chlorobiota bacterium | reverse complement strand
TTTCTCGCAGGGGGGATTTACCGTTCCCTTATCACAGCAAGACTTTTGTGCTGACATACCGAATATTCCGAATACAAAAAACACGGCAATTGTAAGAAAGATTGATTTTTTCATTTTTTTTATTTAAAAGATTAACAATCACAAATAGAAGATGTTTTTGTCTTTTATTATTGCATAATTTTGTTTTATTTTTATATAATTCTGTAAAATATTAATATGTCAGCACAAAAGTCTTGCTGTGATAAGGGAACGGTAAATCCCCCCTGCGAGAAAAACGAAAAGGCTTATACTTCTGAAAAAGGAGAAGCTGAAACGAGTTTTAAAGTTTCAGGAAATTGCGGGATGTGTGAAGCCAGAATAGAGAAGGCAGCTCTCAGTGTTAAAGGAGTTAAAACAGCAGACTGGGATAAAACAACCAAGATTCTTAAAGTAACGTTTATAAAAGGTACTGATAAAAAAGACATTGAAAAAACAATTGCAGATGTCGGACATGACACTCCGGATTTTAAAGCAAAAAATGAGGTATATAATGCACTTCCGGATTGTTGCAAGTATGAACGGTAATTAAAATAAGATATGAATATTATTTTAATCTCAACAATAACTTGCCCTGTTTGTAATCATAAAAAAGAGGAAGAGATGCCTGAAAATTCCTGTCAGTTTTTTTATGAATGTAAAAGGTGTGAAACAATTTTAAAACCTTTGGAGGGAGATTGTTGTGTTTATTGTTCATACGGCTCAATTAACTGCCCGTCTGTTCAGAAAAATAACAGAATTATAAATTAATTAACCTGTGATACATTTAAAAATTTGTAAAAGCCGACCAAAAATCGGCTTTTTTAGGTTTTCTTGTGTAAACATGCTAATAATCAGAAAATTATGTTTTTGACAGATTCTTCAATTTTTGCAGAACGGCTTCTTTCTTTCTTACGGAAACTGGAATCTGCGATTTGTCTTTCATAATCAGGCATCCGCCTTCAGTTTTTCTGTATTTTTCGACAAAATTCAGATTAACCAAATGAGAATTATGTGTACGAATGAAATAAAAACTTTTCAAAATTGCTTCATATTCTTTAAGATTTCTTGAAATGAGAATTTTCTTTCCGTCTTTTATAAAAAAAGTTGTATAACCGCCTTCGGCTTGGCATCTTACAATATCTTCAATGTTTACGATATAGATATCATCGGAAGTTTTTAATACAAGTTTTTTTGTTTCTTTTTCTTTGACGGAAGACAGAAGTTGCTGAATCAGCATACCGTTAATTTGCGGATTTATTTGTTTTTTGGCTTTTTCAATTGCCAATATAACATCTTGAATATCTGCAGGTTTTAAAATGTAATCAACTGCATTATATTTGAATGCTTTTAGGGCAAAATCGTTGTGTCCGGTTGCAAAAATTAAAGAAAAACTGCGTTCCGACTTCGAGAGTTGCTCAAGCAAATTAAATCCGGTACCGTCGGGCATTTCTATATCTAAAAAAACAATATCCGGTTTTGCCGAACGAATTATTTGTATGCCGCTTTTTACATCGTATCCCGTTCCGGAAATAACAATATCGTTGCAAAAGTTTTCCAAAATATTTATTGATACTTTTCTCGCATTTTCTTCATCATCTATAACAACTGTTTTATACATTCTCGGTATTTTTTATAAGCGGTAAAACAAATCGAACTTCTGTTCCCGTTTTACCGGCATTGGCGGAAATATCTGTTAGGGTAAACGTAATTTTTGTTTTATATTGTTTCTTTAATAATTTCAGACGTTCGTTTGTGATTTCGGTTGCTTGCGATTTGTAGGTTTTATTTATTTTTGTTTTCATCAGCCCTTTTCCGTTATCTTTCACCGAAATAAAGATATGTTTGTCTTCTTTTCCGAAATAAACGCTTATATGCCCTTTCCTGTCGATATCTTTAAACGCATGAATAATTGAATTTTCGATAAAGGGCTGTACTAACATAGGCGGAACAAGATAATAATCAGTATCAATATCTGTGTCTGTTTTTATTTCATAATCAAACACATTTGACATTCTTAACTGTTGAATTTTTAAATAATTTTCAACGGTTTCCGTTTCTTCCCTGAGGGTAACAAATTCATTTCGCGAATTATTCAGAACAGAACGCATAAGTTTTGAAAAAGCCGAAAGGTAAATTGCCGAATTTTTTGTATCGTTCTCAAGCATAAATGATTGTAATGAGTTAAGGGCATTGAAAATAAAATGCGGGTTCATTTGCGAACGCAGTAATTTTTGGTTAAAAATATAATTATCAAGTTTTGATTTATGTAATTTATTCCTCAATATCATAAACACTAAACCGGAGACTATCAATAAAATAATAACGGCAGAAATCCAAAGAATTCTTTTTTTTATCAAATCATTTTTAAGATTTTGTATGATTTGTTCTTTTTTATCTGTTTCATAAATTATTTGAAGATGCTCAATTTTTTCGTTTAATTTCTCGGAAGCCAAACTGTCTTTCATTTTCAAATATTGTTTTTGGGTATAAAATGCCTTTCTAAAACTGTTTTCGGCTTCATATAAGTTTATATATTCTTTTAAAATATCATTTTTCATGCTCGGAATACCTATATGGTCAGCAATATTTTCGGCAATATGCAGGTCGTTTAAAGCATTTTTATATTTTTTTTCGGAGCGGTTTATACGTGCCGAAATAATATGTGATTTTGCAAAATTCAAATTTTCTCCGGAATTTTCACTCAACGAAACGGCTTTTCGGATAATACGTTTTGCATCTTCATATTTTTTT
This sequence comes from uncultured Chlorobiota bacterium, assembly GCA_947311125.1. Lineage (GTDB taxonomy): Bacteria > Bacteroidota > Bacteroidia > Bacteroidales > JAADGE01 > JAADGE01. Next base: position 2,172 of record CAMZKI010000046.1, on the reverse strand, counting down.
TGCTTTTCGTAAATATCTGCTATGTTATTGTAACACAATGCTGTATATTTGTCAATCTTGTTTTTCCGGTAAATCAAGAGAGCTTTTTTATAATTTCTGAGTGCATCATCGGATTTATTCATTTTTTCGCTTACCGAACCGATATTTACAAAAGTTGATGCCGTTTCTGTTTCATTTGTTCCGGTTTTTTGTTTCAGTTGTAAGGATTTATGATAATAATTTAATGCCGCCGTATATTTTCCCGCAGTTTCGTTTATTATTCCCAAGTTATTGTAAATCTTGGCAATACCGTATTTATCATTCGTTTTTTCAAATAATTTTACGGCTTTAAAATAATTTTCTGTTGCTTTGTCGTAAGCACCGAGATAATCATATACTACGCCCAAATCAGAAAAACGTCTTCCGATTATACTGTCATTTTTCAGTCGTTCGGCATAAAAAAGTGATTGCTTAAAATTTTCAAGTGCATTTTGAAAATCATTTTTAAAAAAATATGCCATTCCCAAATTTTTATATCCGTTGCTTAAATCAAAATCGGAGTTTAAAAAATTTATCGCCGGAACGGTATATTTCAAACTGCTGTCTATTTTCTTTTTTTTCAAATAAGAATCGCCGATTTCAAATAATAATTTCCCTTTTTCGCAGAAATTTTTATCCGAAATATGTTTTTTAAGACCCTCAATATTTTGTCCCGCTGATTGTATCGAAAAAAATATCAATATCGATAATATGTAAATACTAATTTTCACAGATTTCCGGCAAAGGTAAAAAACGAATTTAAAAAAAACACAAACACTTATGCCTTTTTAACCGACACTTGTATGTTCAGCAATTTTATAATCCGAAACATTTTTAACATTGCCCAATATTTTTTTAACCAAACTATTTGCACAATGAAGAAATTTTTTTTAGTACTGACAGTAGCTGCATTATTTTTTAATGCTTGTGAAAAAGACAAAATTCAACCCGAAGACGATAATCAAAATGAATTATCCGGACTTGTACCTGCCGGTTGGGACATTCAGCTTGTTGACAGTGCGGCATCAGGAACCGATGTTGCGGATTTTAATAAAATTATTGTTGACAAAGATAAAGGGGTGCATATTTTGTATTCAATTGATACTCAAAATAGTAATACCTTAAAATACGCTTACAAACCCGCCGGCGGAAATTGGAGCATTGAAACATTAAACCAAACAGAAAATAATTTTGACCAATATAATGGTGCCGATTTCGGTATTACGAATACAGAAATTTATATTGTTTATACAGATGCACAAACTAACTCACAAATGCACATTGCTCACAAACCCATAGGTTCCGGCTCGTGGCAATATGAAATTTTTGACGATAACGCTTTGGCTCGTTATCCTTCTGTATTTGTTGATGAAAATAATGTTGTGCATATTGCATACACATATGCAAATTACGGTCAATACTATGCCCGCTACGGTAATTCAGGAATACAAATCACAACGAACGGATCATACTCTCATCCCGATATTGTTGTTGATAAAGACGGTGTTATTCATATTTTCTATGCTGACAATAATGATATTCTCAGTGTTTATTCAACTGATAACGGAGCAAATTGGACACAAAATTTGATTTATAATGATGATGAGATAGAAAAAATTTCGGCAACAGTTGATACGGCAGGAAATATCAGCATCGGATTTTCGATGAACCAATTAGACAATAATGTTGATTTTTTATATAAACCCTACGGAAACTCGAATTTTTCGGTATCAAAAACAAATATAAACCGTGTAGGCAGATTACAATTTGAGTTGGCAAGCGATTTTGCCGGTCGCCAATATTTTACAACTTATGAATATACTGATTTATTCTGTCTTCAATTTTCGGAAAAAGATAAAACAAGTTCTGTATGGAGGCACACTTTATTGTTGAAAGATGACAATTACAGGTACGGTTCCGTAAGTTGTGTTGCTGCCGATAAAGATGCCGGTATACATATTTCGGCAAACGGAGTAAGCAACGAAGTGAGTAACAAATTGTATTATTTATATCGAGAAAACTTTTAGTTTTAAATATTTACAATCAATTATCACTATTTCTGCCGGTTTTTTGTATACTTTGAAAAAATTTCTGCGGGTACGTTATATTATTAAAACTAATATTTATAATTGTAAATTGTTCAATTATTTTTTT
>CAMZKI010000045.1 GCA_947311125.1 uncultured Chlorobiota bacterium | reverse complement strand
GCTACATTAAATAAAATGTGGTTGCCACAAGGCAGAAACTTCACATTAGGACAGCCTAGCCTAAGTTAACTTTAAAATAATAAAGTACAGGCCTAGCATTTCAATAATTACTATTTTGAATTTGCCCTGACATCTTTTGACGGCGAAAAGAACGAATATTCATATAAGCTTGAAAACGGTAAAAGTGTTCCGTGGTCAGGCTGGACAGAAACGAACTTTAAGGAATATACCAATTTGTATGAAGGAAAATATATTTTCACTGTTAAAGGCAGAAATATATACGGTATTGAAAGCGACCCCGTAAGTTTTGAGTTTGAAATTTTACCGCCCCTGTTTCGCTCTATTCCTGCTTATTTCGCATATTTAGTATTGTTAACACTGTTTATTCGCACTCTTATAAAACTTAATGCAAAGCGACTTGAAAAAGAAAATATACGCTTTGATAACATTGTAAAAGAAAGAACTGCAGAAATTTTAACACAAAAAGAAGAGATACAAACACAAACAGACTATTTGGAAGAAATTAATACCGAATTGAATCAAAAAAATGAAGAAATCAGCACAATTGCTGAAAATTTAAAAGCAGCAAATACAAAAATAAACGAAAAGAACAAATATATATTAAGCAGTATTAATTACGCACAAAAAATACAAAATGCCGTTTTACCTTCAGAAAAAGAAATCTCAGAATACATTTCTGATTTTTTTATCATTTTTAAACCAAAAGACATTGTAAGCGGAGACTTTTATTTTGTAAAAAAGAGAGGAAACCATTTGATTATTGCCGTTGCCGACTGCACGGGACATGGCGTTCCGGGAGGATTTTTGGCAATGATGGGGATTGCTGTTTTAAGCGATGTCATACAAGACCCGAAGATTACGAACCCGGCGGCAGCACTTGAAAAAATGCGAAGCATAATAAAACAGTCTTTGCGACAAAACAAATATCTTGACAGCCAAAACGACGGTATAGAAATTGCCCTGTGTGCGATAAATACAAATGACTTAACTCTGAAATTTGCCGGAGCAAACCACCCTCTTTATATAGCAAGAAAAAAAGAAAATACTGATATTAGCGGTATTACAGAATTACCGGCAGACAGCCAACCGGTAGGAATACATTACAGAGAACAGCCTTTTACTCTGAAACGCTTTAACTTAAAAGAAGGGGATATGATATATATGTTTACGGACGGATATTTTGACCAATTCGGCGGTCAAGGCAAAAAAAGTTTATGTTGAAAAACTTAACAACATTGCTAAAAGAGGTATCCGAAAGTTCCGTCAAAATTCAAAAACGAAAAATCCTTACCGCTTTTAATTTATGGAAAGGGAACAACAAACAAGTTGATGATGTTTTGTTAATTGGTATTCGGGTTAAAAATTTTAAATAATTGAAATGAGTGAAAATTATTTCACGGCTTCCGCCAATTTTTTAACCGACAGCATTCCGTAATCAAAAATATGTTTGCTTCCGTCTTTTAAATGCACAATAAGTTGTTTCTTAAAAAAAGAAGATTTTATTTCCGTATTTTCTATTTCCGATTTAGGAATTGCCAAAAAATTTTGACTGCCCCATTGCAACATTAAAGTTTCTTTTATCAAACCGGTTGCAGACAAATCAAATTTAGCATCGTAAATAAGGCGTTTATCGGTAACGTATAAATTCCCGTTATACAATCCCTTGTTTTCAGGTTTGTAAACTATTGTCCATTTTCCGATTAAATTTTCATCCGGTTCAAGAAATTGCGGTTTTTTCATAATTTGTTTTTTCAGTAACGAAATAAAATTTCCGTAAAAGTATAAATTAATTACAATAATTTCCGGTTTTGAAGTCATCAAAAGGTCATCACAAAACAAAAATTAATCTTTATGTAATATCTGTATATAGTTAAGTATAATAATGATATAAGGGTTTTACATATGTGTAAGGTAAAGCTGTGCGATAATTTTTATTTTTAACTGTACATTATTAATATGTATATTTGTTGAAACAGTTTTTTATTATTTTACTAATTAAGATGTATTTATTATGAGAAAGTTACTTATTTTATTTTTAGCATCGGGTTCGTTGATTTTTGTACAATCATGCGGAAACAATAATTCCGAAAACAATCAACAGTACGAAAAAGATTATTCGATAAATAAATCAGAGAATACGGAAGTCAAAGAAACGAAATCTGTAAAAGAATTTGCAAATATTCCGGAGATATTAAAAAAATCGGATTTTACGACAGAAGAATTTTGCAATGTTACCAATTTTTTATTTCAAAAAGAAGCCGTTTTATTGGTTTATCCGTATGCGTATCCGGGAAACAAAGAAGTAAAAATACACGGAAGAAATATTCAAATGCTTAATAAAAAGGACAATTCCGGGAAGAAAGTATCGATAAGCGTAAAATTAAAAACCGAATTACCGGAGCAAACCGTTGAGGCAGGAAAATTACTTGCAATAAAAGGGAAATTAGATGTGGGCTATCGTGTAGATGATAAATGGGGTAATAAACTGACAATGAGTATTTACGATGCCGAAATCATTAAATCGGAAGATGAGGGATATGAAGAATTCAGCTCAATTGCCGACCTTGATTTATCGAAACCCGTATTTTCAGGTGATTTGGCAAATACTTTAACTTCTGTATATGAAACATTGGCAGCAAAAGATTTAATAAGCGTAACCGGTGTTTATTATGCAACAACAACTTCGAAAGACGGTAAGGGAAATATATTGGCAACAAGGGTTGATTTGGGCGAAAAAGCCGTAAATCCGATTTATAAAGTCGGTTGTTCGTTTGACGATACAGTGAACAGCGATGCTCTCGATGCAAAAAGAACGGCAGGAGAAAAATTAACGATTGAAGGTAAATTCGGCGGTTCTGCCTGGACACCCAAACTTATTCATTGTAAAATAAAAAATTAGTTAACAGTTAAAATTAAGGAAATTTAAAAAAACACAGCAGCAATAAAGTTTTTTAATTGCTTATTCGGAATAAAACAACAGCATTTCCAAAACCGTTTTGTAACAAACCGGGCAAAATTTATCAATTGCGTTCGACCGCATTTTGCAATCGTGCGTCGGGCGATAAATACCTTTTTTTACGTATCCGGCACCTTCAAAGGCACCTGTTTTTTCGGCAAATTCCGGAGTATTGGGCGTAGGTACGGGCGTATTTTTATCAATCGATTTTTTCCATTTAGAATCAAAATCGACCAAATTTGTAATGTTTGCCTGCCACGGCTCAACCGTCATATCATATAGATCTTCGGCTTTGCCGTAACCGTATTCGTATTCATCGGCAAGTGCGGCAAAAGCATGCCCGAACTCGTGAGTAAATACTCTTCCTGAGTATTCATTATCGGCAGAACATAGGTTATAGTAGTTATAAATTCCTCCGCCTCCGTATTTTTCAGTATTAACTAAAATATAAATTTGGTCGTAAGGGACATAGGCTGCTAAATTCCGGACAGTTTCAATATCTTGTGTAGTCAAATAGCGCTCGTGTCCGAAAGTGTTGAAATGCGTACTCAATACAGTATTTTTCCAAATATTTTGAGTCGGAATATCCGTTCCGGACTCTTCCGAATAAGCATCTACAGCCCAAAAATTTACATTTTTTTTATATGTTTTAAACGGCTCAACTTCAAAAAAATACCCCATAAATCGTTTACAGTCGGCATGAAATTTATCAAGTTCATTTTCGGTATATCCGTCGGGAATAATAACAATATCAAGTTTATTGTGCGAATCGCCGTTGTTTTGCAGTTTTTGTATTTCGTATTTTGTTTGTTTATCCTTAATAATTGATATTGAACTCGGATTAATCGGCATTTCAAAAACAGTGTTAAAAATATTTTGTTTGTTCCGCATTTCAATTTTCAGGATAATATCATTCTTAGGATAAGGAAAAACAAGAGATTCGTAAAAACTTTTACTTATCCGTTTTGCTTCTTCCGTGTCTGTCCACTCAACATATAAATTTGAAAATCCGCGTGAATAAAGGAGTTTTGTTCCGGCAGAATCGAAAACCGAGACTCTGAAATCTCCGAAATTAAATTTATCGATTAAATTTTTCTTTGAACCGCCCCAGAACGGCTCTTCTTTTAATTTATTAAAATAAACAGTTGTTTCGTTGCCGGTTCCGCCTATCGTATAGTCAAGCCTCATTGATTTATCAAAGAAAAAATCGTCGAAATTTACTTGTGCGTAAAGATTTATTCCGAAAAAGATAAAACTGAAAAATATAAGGCTCTTCATAATTTTTTATTTTACGTCAATAAGTTCAACTTCAAAAATCAAACTTGTGTAAGGAGGTATAATCCCTGCTCCGTATGCACCGTATGCCAAACTGCTCGGCATAATTAAGGTTGCTTTGCCGCCTTCCTTCATATATGAAATGCCTTCGTCCCAACCTTTTATAACTTGTCCTGCTCCCAGAGTAAATTCAAACGGCTCGCCTCTGTCGTAAGATGAGTCAAATTTCTCTCCGTCTAAGAACATTCCTTTATAATGCACCGTAACAACATTGCCTGCTTGTGCCTGTATTCCCGTTCCCGCAACAGTTTCAATATAGTATAGCCCGCTTGTTTTAGGCGTTACCGTTATATTATTTTCTTCAATATACGTTTGCAGCGTTTCAAGTTATTTTTCGTAATCGCTTATGCAGGAAAATAAAAAAACTGAAAAAAATAATATTAGTCCTGCTTTATGTAGTTTTGTCATTTTTATATTTTAAATTAATTAATGAAGTCAAATTTAGTAAATTTTTGTAATACTTCAGGTATTTTAATACCGTTTTCGGTATAGTTATTTTCCAAAAGTGCAGCCACTATACGAGGAAGTGCAAGTGCACTGCCGTTGAGCGTATGAGCCAATTTTGTCTGTTTTTCTCCGGTTTCTTTAAAACGAAGTTTTAAACGGTTTGCCTGAAAGCTTTCAAAGTTTGATACCGAACTGACCTCCAACCATTTACCCTGCCCTGCGGAATACACTTCAAAGTCGTAAGTAAGAGCTGATGTGAAGCCCAAATCGCCGCCGCACAGACGAACAATACGGTAGGGTAATTCAAGTTTTTGAACCAACAATTCAACATAAGCAACCATTTCATCTAATGTTTCATAAGATTTATCCGGATGTTGTATTTGGACAATTTCAACTTTATCGAATTGGTGCAGGCGATTCAATCCTCTTACGTCTTTTCCGTATGAGCCGGCTTCGCGTCTGAAACATGAAGAGTATGCGGTTAGCTTTATCGGAAAATCTTCGGCTTTTAAAATTACGTTACGATATATGTTTGTCAACGGAACTTCTGCCGTAGGTATCAAAAACAGTTTATCTTCAGTAATTTGATACATTTGTCCTTCTTTATCGGGCAGTTGTCCGGTTCCGAAACCGGAATCCTCATTAATAACCAAAGGCGGCATTATTTCTGTAAATCCTGCTTTTTCAGCTTCTTCAAGGAAAAAATTGATTAAAGCACGTTGCAATTTTGCTCCTTTACCTTTATACACCGGAAAACCTGCTCCGGTAATTTTATTTCCGAGTTCAAAATCTATCAAATCATATTTATCTGCCAATTCCCAGTGCGGAACCTTTTTATTTAATTTCGGTATTATGCCTCCGTTTCTTATCTCTTCATTATCCGTATCTGATTTTCCTTCGGGAACAAGCTCGTTCGGGATATTAGGAATTTCTGATAAAACCTGTAAAAGCTTATTTTCAGTTTCATTTAATTTACGTGCAAGCTTTTTTACTTCCTCTTTTAAAGATATTGCTTTCTCTTTTGCTTGGTTAGCCTCCGCTTGCTTTCCTTCTTTAAACAACTGCCCTATACTTTTTGCAAGTTTATTTGATTCGGCAAGTATTAAATCTGACTTCCCTTTTATTTCTCGTCTTTCATCGTCAATTTTAATTGCCTCGTAAACCGGTTCACTAAAATCTTTGTTTCTTACAGACAGTTTTTTAATGATTTCTTCCGTATTATTTCTGATTTGATATAGTGTCAACATATTGTCGGTTTTAATAAAAAAATCCCGTTATCGCATTTATTACGAAGTAACGGGAGTTTGTCATTTTGAATTAATTTTATTTATTTTTCTGCAGGTTCAACAGAAACGTAAGATTTGTTATTTCTTTTCTTTTGAAATTTAACAATTCCGTCGGTTAAAGCAAATAATGTGTGGTCTTTTCCCATTCCTACATTATTACCGGGAAAATGCCTTGTTCCTCTTTGACGAACAATAATATTTCCTGCAATAACTTTTTGTCCTCCGTATAATTTCACTCCTAACCTTTTGCTTTCCGAATCTCTTCCGTTTCGGGAGCTACCCATTCCCTTCTTATGTGCCATAATATTTTATTTAAATAGGTTATTATTCAGTTTTTCCGCCGTTCAGCTTGTCTTGTAATTCTTTAAGTTCATCCCATTTGCCTTCTGCAGCAAGTTTAGCTTGCTCAGGCCAAGTTGTCGGATCGAACCTGTTATAAGCATTTCCGCCGGCTTTAACTAAAATTTCCGATATTTCAGAAGCTTTTGCCTCAGACAATTTTTTATAAGAGTCAATTCCTGCCTCAACTAATATTCCGGCAATTTTTGGTCCGATACCTTCAATTTTAGCTAAATTATCAAGTTTTTCTTTTTTTGTTGTTACTGTTTTTTTTGCTGCCGGTTTCTCTTTCTTCTCTTCTTTTTTGGCTGTTGTTTTTCCGCCTAAAGTAATGTCTTCAATTTCAATATGCGACATATACTGGCGATGCCCGTTAAGTTTTTGGTATCCTTTTCTTCTTTTTTTCTTGAATACTAAAACTTTATCACCTTTCATATGGGCAAGCACTTTTGCTTTTACCGCTGCTCCCGTAACAACAGGAGTTCCGACAGTAACTTTTTTACCGTCATCAATCAATAAAACTTTGTCGAATGTTACGTTGCTTCCCTCTTTCTCGGCCAATCTGTGGACAAATATTTTTCGGTCTTTTTCAACTTTGAACTGTTGTCCTGCTATTTCTACAATTGCATACATTTTAATAATATTTTTAGTGTGTTTAAGAGGCGCCCGCTTTTGTTACGGAACTTTTAATGCCTCGTTAAATTCTTAAATCGGGCTGCAAAAATAGTTATTTTTATTAAAATACAAATGTTTTTTTGAGTATTTAAAAAAAGCGGTAAAATACATTTTACTCTTTCCGTTAATGTTAAAAATTATTTATTTGTTTTACTTCATCCGGAGTATATTTTGTTTCTGCTCTATACAACACTGCCCCCCTTTCAAAAAGAAGAACTTTTTTCCTATCCTGCATAATTAAATCCTTCGCAATTTTTTTGTAATACTTCTGCTGTTACCCACCCTATTAAACCGGTTTTTGATTTAATCAAATAAATAAAATCGTTCTCATCATTGCTGTTTTGTGTATCGCACAGCAAAATTTCTATTTTTGAATTTTTGCTTAAAGTTGCCAATTTTTTCGTCATATTTTTATCGGAATAAATTGTAAACCAACTTTTTACCAAAATATCTTTTACCCCGACATAATACGCAAACTGCGGTACTGTTAGGAGTTTACGAGTTTTTTTATTCAATTTATATTTATCTCTTTTGGTCCAAAAACTTTCCCAAGTATCATCATAAACAAATCCGTTTCCGTTGAATTTCGGATTGTGAAGTTCATTCATAAAATATATTTGCTTGCCGTCAAACCAATAAACTTGAAACCTCGACAATCCGCCCGGTTCTTCACCTGCGATAAGTATTTCTTTATAAGAATCGGTTTTATCAATATCAATTATTTTAAAACCGATAACATCTGCGTCCTCAAATTCTACCGCAACAGACTTGTTATTTACAAATAAAGTGGTTGCATAATCTACTGATTTTAGCTGAATTTCATCTGCTATTTTATCTGAATTTAAATCGTCTTTGGCAGAAAACTTATAAGAATTTTGCGAAAAACTTAAATTGAATAATGTTAGAAATAAAATAATTAGTTTTGTTTTCATTTTTTTGTTTAATCGTTTAATTTCATCAGTTTCCGAATACTCGGAACTTAACTGCGTTTAGCATCTGCCGTCAAGCCTTTTTCCCTTCCTCTCAATCCGTTATTTTTATAATATCAATTCCTTTCATTTCATTGTTACGTCCTCCTACGATGTCGCTTAAAATTACATATTTATCATATTGTTCTATACAATAATATTGTTTGTATTTATAATCTTTAAACGAAGTAACGTGTCCGGTATCGGCAGGGTCAATTTCTACTATGCCGCTCCAACCGTTTGCCAAGTAAATTTTTCCGTTTTTATTATGAATCAACACATCATATACATTGGTTCCTTCGGCATCGGGAAAATCTTGTTTAAAAGACGATTGTGTAATAATTGCAACAGGTTTTAGTTTTTCGGGATTTGAAATGTCCAGTGTAACAAATCCTGCGCCCCAATCCGCCCAATATAACAGGTTATCTTTACCGACAACGGAACGCCCCCAGTGTTTATGCCCGGGTTGGTTTGTAAAGGTAAAATCTCCGATAATTCCTTTTGACAAATTGTTTTTATCAAAACTGTAAACGTGCCCGTTTATAGTGCTCATAAAAACATTCGTTGCATTTGCCCATACGCCTTCTCCGGTATTGCCGCTTCCTGACAGCGTGTAATGACCCAATGCCTGCAAAGTGTTTTTATCATATTTTACAATCATTCCGTTTCCCGATACCCAAAGAAACTTATCATCGACAAACAAATCGTAAGCTTTTACTTTGTTTCCGTCTATTTTATTCAAATTTTTATGTAAAATCTCGACAGATTTGGGATTGCTAATATCCAAAGCATACACACCGGCAGCTTGTGTACATCCTGCATATAAAACATTCCCCTGTCTATATAGACTTTGAAAATTATTTCCTTCGAATAAATCATCAAAAGTTGAAATTTTCACCGGTTTGCTAACATCGGAAATATCAATGACATCTATTTTATCGTTTATACAAGCAAACAGATAATTGTCTTTGACTGCTAAATCATGCGGACCGCTTGACATTTCCAAACTGCCGACTATATCAAATTTGTTGACACCGTTGTTTCCTTTTGTGCCATTATTTTCTTTCGTTCCGGTGTTTTCTTTACATGAAAATATAAGAACTGTTACTAAAATTAAGAATACTTTGTTTTTCATTTTTTTATTTGTTATTTCAATTACGAATAAGTTATCTGTTTTTTATTTCCATTTTGTTTATTCCGCTATAATAACATCTTGATTTTCATCAACAGATGCTTTAACAATTCTTGCCGAAGGAATGAACTTTTTTATTTTTTTCAACTCCGATAAAGCTTTATTTTTGTCGGAATAAAATCTGTACACCAAATATTCGGTTTTTAAATCTGTTATTTTAACTGAATGCACTACATCAATGCCATTTTCCCAATAATTGAATAATTTGTTTAGCTTTTCATCGACAATTCTTTGTTCGTAATTCATATATCCTTCATCTTTTCTCATTTGCGTATTAAGTTCTTCAACAACAATCAAATATACAGACAATTGCGGATTGAATTCCGACATATTGTTTTGTAATTTTTCAAACAAGAAAGTAAATTTATTATCAGGAAATTTTTCTTGAAATTTCAGGGGTAAATCGCAATCCGCCATCCAAGGATAATCGGCAAAATATAAATTGCCCGCATAACACATTTCTCCTACTTTATGGAGATCGACAAAATCAAGCAATAAACTTCTAAAATCGTTTTTTATTTCTTTGTAATATTTTGTGTCGCTGTAATTTGAATATAGTTTATAAGCATAATTAAAAGCTTCAAATTGATCTTCCAAAGCCGAATAAGGATATTCCCCGCCGGAATTTTTGGCATATTCTTCCTCAAAAAACAATTTTAACTTAAAAGCTTCCGATGCATATTTATTTATAGCATCTTTCAAGATTAGGGCTTTATCGAGATAAGAAAACATTCCTTCGCCGTAAACCGGCATAAAACCTACGGAAATAAGTTCTTTTTCTGCTTTTTCCCATAAAACGGGGCTATTTTCTCCTTTTCCGTAATAAAAATCCTCCGTTTTTTCAGTCGCATACTTTAACAACAGATTTCTTAAATCGAAAATCTCGGCAATTTGTTTTTCGGAAGTAACTTCGCCGTTTATTTTTTTAAAATACTTAACCAATTCAGGATAAAATTCATCTTTTTCACTAAATATTTGACTTAAATATCGATACTTACCAATGATGCCGTTGGTATTTTGCTTGACTTCCGAAGTTTGATTGTTCAATGCCTTTTTATCAAAAACCGGACTAAAATCTACAACTTGCAGTTTGGGTGAACCCTTATCATCTTGCCAAAAATATTCATACAAAACCAAATATTTATCGTATTTACCATACACTCTTTCAAACAAAAAATCGCCTTTTCCATCGTTTGATTGCTCTTCAAATTGTTTGACTTCAAAAATATCATTTCCGTTTACCTTTACACTTCCCGATGTATAATTTGTGCCGTTGGAAACCATATTTTTGTAGCCGAATGAAAAATTCAAGTCATCCACTTTGCCGTAATTATCCGAGAAATCACGATTCATAAAAACAAAAGGCACGAATTGGTTCCATACAATTTTTAATCCCAATGGCTTTGTATAATTTAGAAAAGCCAGCGCATTTTCATTGGCTTTATCCATATTTGAACAATCTTTCGGTTCGTAAGCCGATTTTAAAACATAAAAACGTTTGAGTTCCTTGCCTTTGTTCAAATCATATACCGCATAGTACACACCGGAATACGGATTATCTTGCCAATCTTTATAATTACAATTACAAGGATTTTTTAGTTTTTTGGTATTCGGATCAATCGTTTTTTGCAATTTATATACCACCTGATAAGCCAACAAAGCTTTATCCCAATTGATGTCCATTATATTGATGTATTCAATAACATCCGTTCCGCGTTCTTTGGCTGATTTAAAATCACGGTTTCTTTGAATTTGAGCGTTCGATTGATAAACAGCAAGTATGTTTAATACTATCAATAATGGAATAATTATTTTTTTCATTTTTTATTTTCTGTTTAATTATTTATTGCGACCAAAGGTAGTTTCTATACTTCAAAATTGACTAATTTCACTTCCGACACATTTTACCTATTTAATATTAGTAAGATAAATAACCATATAGATTGCTGCTAATTTTACTTCG
>CAMZKI010000044.1 GCA_947311125.1 uncultured Chlorobiota bacterium | reverse complement strand
AAGTTTGTCATAAATTGCACCGTAATCCGTAATATCTTTATATTCTGCAATATATTCCTGCGTGATTTTTTTTCTCAAATCACGGTTTTCTGCCTTAAGCCTGTTTATTTCATTTATATACTTTTCTTTTTCGGTCATTAAAGAAAACAGCGGGATTTATTTTTAGTCTTTAAAGATAATATCTTTTACTGTTAATTGCAAACTTATTTTTCCTCTAAATTCATTTTCATTGACAGAATAGCAAATATCAAAATACGGTTTTGGTTCTGCCGACATTTTTTCATAATATTCGGGCTCAAAAGAAAATGCTATACCTTGCATTACAATTCCGTCTGTATCAACAATTTCCAATTTTAGATGTTCTTTATTTGCTCCTACTCTTTTAGAATTTCCTGTATCTCTCACATTTTTTGTAATAAAAACAGGGGTCATATTACCGGGACCGAAAGGTGCCATTTGACTCATTATTCTGTAAAATCTGTCGTCAATTTCAGAAAATTTCAGTTCCGCATCTACATTAATAATCGGGATTAGCTGTTCCGGTTTTATGGTTTTTGAAACATACTCTTCAAAACATTCCGAAAAAGCGTCAATATTTTCGGTCTTGAGAGATAAGCCGGCGGCAAATTTATGTCCTCCGAAATTTTCCAGCAAATGACTGCAGGCATTTATTGCTTCGTATATGTTGTAATCGGATACAGAGCGTGCAGAACCGGTAGCAATTCCGTTTGATTCGCCTAATACGATTGTAGGGCGATAATACGTTTCTGTTAAACGCGAAGCAACTATTCCTACGACACCTTTATGCCAATTTTTGTCATATACCACAGTTGTTTTTCTGTTTCTCAGGTCAATATCGTTACCTATAATTCTCAATGCATCGTGAGTTATGTTTCTGTCAAGCTCTTTTCTTTCGGTATTAAAGACATCAATATTTTTAGCAAAACCGTGTGCAAGTTTTGAATTATCCGAAATAAGTAATTCTACGGCAGACATACCCGATTCTATTCTGCCCGCAGCATTTATACGCGGTCCTATTTTGAATACGCAATCAGAAATGTTCAGTTGCTTATCCTTAACTCCGGCTGTTTTTTTTATGGTTTTAAGTCCGGTTAAAGGATTTTCGTTAAGTTTTTTTAAGCCGTAAAATGCTAATATTCTGTTCTCTCCGGTTACCGGAACAATATCCGATGCAATGCTTACGACTGTTAAATCTATCAAATTATATAACTCTTCTTTATGTATTTTGTTTTTTTCGGAAAAAGCTTGCATAAACTTAAAACCTACACCGCAACCCGAAAGATTTTTGTCCGGGTATTCACAATCGGATCTTTTAGGGTCGAGAACCGCTGCGGCATTCGGTATTTTTTTACCCGGTGTATGATGGTCACAAATTATAAAGTCAATATTTTTATCGTTTGCATAGTCAATTTTTTCAACGGCTTTAATGCCGCAATCGAGGGCAATAACCAAAGAATATGAGTTTTCGTCTGCATAATCAATACCCTTGTATGATATACCGTATCCTTCGCTGTATCTGTCGGGAATATAGTATGCAATTTGTTCAAAGTATTTTTTAAGAAAAGAGAAAACTAATGCTACGGAAGTTGTTCCGTCAACGTCATAATCGCCGTAAATCAATATTTTTTCATTTCGAAGGCGTGCTTTTTCCAAACGAGCAACGGCTTTATCCATATCTTTCATTAAAAACGGATTGTATAAATCGTCTAATGAGGGTCTGAAAAAAGCTTTTGCTTCATCGTAAGTTTTAATACCTCTTTGTGCAAGAAGATTTGCCAAAGTTTCATTAAGTGAATTTCCGTTTTTTTGTAATACTTCCTGTAAATGGCGAATAACTGACTCTTCTGCTTTTTCTTTAACTATAACTTTTTTATTCATGCAAATTTCAATGATTAATTTTTTAATATATATTCGTCAATTATATCTAAAGTTTCCGGATTCATAACTTTTACGGATACTTTTTTTCCGTCAATATATATCAAAACTAAAGCATTTTGGGTAGTAAAGCCGCTTACTGCATTTGTCCACGGAACAGATTTATCCTGTGCATAATAAGGAGCTCCTGCAGCACCGTTATTTATTTGCCATAAAGTTCGCTTTCTCGGCAATTTGCTAAATTTGTATTTTTCGGGGTAGATGTTAACATCCGGGGTTATTTTTACTTTATTATAATTATGTTCATCTCCGGTTAATACAGCTACAACTTTAGAACTCTTATTTATTAAAATATCCAAATACTCATCTCTCCTTTGTATTATTCCTTTGTCAACCGGTTTGCCTGCTATGTAAGGACGATATTTATTATTTCCGTTATACCACATATCATCGCCTACATGTCCTCCGTTAGGAAAAACAGGTGTATGCTGTGTAACAAATATATGGTCAATATCTTTATCTTTCTCAAGTTTTTGAATTGTTTTATCCAACCATTCAAGCTGTTTGTCCATTATATAGCCGTGAAGATTTCCGCTTGTTCGATGATTATATTTCAATGACGGGCAATACCAGTAATCTGAATTTAAAACAATGACAGCAACATTGTCATAAATATAATAAAAGGTTGTTTCACTATAGGGAGGAAAATCTGTTTTGTCGGGATTAGGGTCATATATCGAGCCGTCTTCGCTTTCAGGCCCGTTTTCGAAATTTACAAAATTAGCAGCAAACACAGCTGCCGATGATTCTGTTTCAAAAGGAAACCCTGTTACCGAACCTCTTCTTTTTCCTTCCTTATTTACAAATTGAACTCCCGTAAATTCGTGATTTCCGACTGTTGCAATAAACGGAAAATAGTGAGCAAAAGGCTCAATTGCACGTTTCCAGTTTGCGTATTGTAAATTTATCTCATCCTTATCAGACACATAACCGTTTACAAGGTCGCCGGTGAATTGCATAAATGCTGCATTATTCATATTTGCAAGAGCTGCAATTTTTCGCATAATATAAAAATTAGTTCCGTAAAGATTCTTCTCTCCCCCGCCTTGTCCGTTTCTTGAGTCGCTGGCATAAGCAAAAACAAACGGCTTGCGTTTTCCTTTTTCCGGTGCCGTTTTAAAAGAATATTTCTGAGATAAGTTACCGTATTTTACTTCGTAAACATATTCTGTATCAGGGCTTAAATTACCAATTTTTATTTCGTGGTGTTTCAAATTTTTACCTGAAGAATATTTTCTTCCCTTTACAATTACTTCTGCTTTCGCATTTTTGTTTAGGTCAAAAGAAATTACAGCACTGTTCGGAGTTAACAGATTTACAAAAGGACCTTCCGTTATTGTTTCAGCAATTTCAAATTGGTTATTTTTATATTTAAATGAAACAATTCCGTCATAAATTAAGTTTCCTTTGTCATCGGCAATTCGGTATGACAATGTTCCGAAACCTTTACTTTCCCAGTCTGTCATATCATATTTCCCTGATAGGTTTTTTTTGATATTAATTTCGCTCATTCCGTTTTCTATTACGGAAGTTTTTTTAAACCATACAGGCATAGGATATTCAGAGTACTCATAATCAATGAGACCGTAATATAATTTACCTGAAAAATCAGCTTTAAAATCGAATTTTATTCCTTTTGATGTTGCGGAGCAACTTTCTTTAATATCAGTAAAAGAATAGATTGCCTTTTTTTTGTCGGCATAGAATTTTTTTCCGGCTAATTCGTAATAAATTTTACCGTTTTTATCCTTATAAATTCCGGAATAAACCGAAGGAATTTCGTTTTGAGATTTTAATAATTGACTGAATATTAAAAAGACAACGATTAAAGATATGTTTTTCATTTTGTTTGTTTTTTAATTTTTATAATCCGTAAAGATAAAAAAGATATCTAAATGTTTTTATTTTTATATTGAAGAGTGCGTTATATTATCAAAGTTACGTCAACAATACAATATTTTTTAAAAAATACGTTTAAAAATATAACTTTGCGATTCCAAAATACGAAACATTGAAAAAAAAACTTTTTTTTATTTCTGTTCTTTTTTCCGTTACACTTGCTTTTTTTTCTTGTTCAACAGAAAAGAATACCGCTGCTACAAGATTTTATCATAACACTACGGCATATTTTAACATCTATTTTAACGGTTACGAAAGTTTTAAAAACGGGCTTAAAACAATAGAAGAAACTCCTGAAGATTACACCCTAATGCTGCCGATTTACAAATCTGACAGAAAAGAAATACAAAATTCCGTAGCCGGAGATATGGATAATGCAATAAAAAAAGCCGTAAAAATGATAAAAATGCATTCTATTACGGTAAAACCCAAGAGAAAAAGCCCGAAAAAAGGAAAAAGAGGGTATAAACTTACCGAAAAAGAAAAAGCATTTTATTCTAAAACAGAATACAATAAATATGTTGATGATGCTTATTTACTTATAGGAAAAGCCCATTATTATAAAGGAGATTATTTAGGCGGACTGAGATCTTTGCATCTTATAATTAACAAATTCAGAAACGAAGAAATAAAATATGACGCATTATATTGGGTTGCCAGAATGAAAATTGCCGAAAATAATTTTTCGGAAGCAATAAATTACCTGAAACTGATTACTGACGACCCTAAGCACCCCGAAAGACTTAACTTTGACATAGACGAAGCTTATGCGGATATTTTTATTAAACAAAAAAAATATAATGAAGCAATCGAGAAATTAAATTACCTTATTTCAAAAACTAAAAAGAAAAAAAATAAGGCAAGATATAAATATATAACTGCACAACTTTATCAAAAAATAAACAAAGGAGATAAAGCTATAAAATTATTTGCAGATGTCGTAAAAATAAACCCGCCTTATGAAATGGCATTTAATGCAAAAATAAATATGGCTAAAGCATTCTTAAACAGTTCTGAAGGCTCTGAAAAAATAAGAAAAATCTTGAACAAAATGCTTAATGATGACAAAAATATTGATTTTCAAGACCAAATTTATTATGTATTGGCAGGAATTGAGCAAAAAGAAGGAAATGAAAACATTGCCGTTCAAGATTATCTGCTTTCTGTAAGAAAAAGTATTTCTAATGATAATCAGAAGGCATTGTCATACCTGGCATTAGCAGAAATTTATTTTAAAAACAAAAAATATCTTCAGGCGGGAAATTATTTTGACAGCACGATGACAGTTCTTAAAAGTGATTATTCGGAATATGATATTATTTCCAAGAAAACTAAAAATATAAAAGCACTTACCGATAACTTAAAACTTATAGCTTATGAAGACAGTGTTCAGCGTATTGCAAAAATGGATTCTGCCGACCGAATTGCATATATCGAAAATATAATAGCAAAAATAAAAGCTGAAGAAGCAGCAGCAAAAAATGCCGGTATGTCAAACTACAGAAATAATGAGTTTATGCAGGGTGATTACAGCCAAAATCCGACGGCAGGAAAATGGTATTTTTACAATCCGCAGGCAATAAGCATAGGAAAATCAGAATTTTTAAAAGTTTGGGGGAAACGGAAGCC
Organism: uncultured Chlorobiota bacterium; assembly: GCA_947311125.1. GTDB lineage: Bacteria > Bacteroidota > Bacteroidia > Bacteroidales > JAADGE01 > JAADGE01. The sequence continues at coordinate 5,898 of CAMZKI010000044.1, read as the reverse complement.
GGAAGACCATTGGAGGCGAAAAAACAAACAGGTTTTATCTTTTGACGATGAAGAAGAAGAGGAAGTAAGGCAAGATTCAGGAAGAGTTACCGATAATAAAAAAATTGAATACTACCTTCAGGACTTACCTCTTACGGATTCGTTGACAGCTTTATCAAATCAGCGCATTGCAAAAGCTTATTTTAATGCCGGAGTAGTATATGAAAGGAAAATGAAAGATTATTCTGAAGCCGAAAAATCATTTAAAACTTTAATTAAAAGATTTCCTGATAATGATTTGGCTTTAGAAGCATACTTTAACCTGTATATGCTTAATTACAAATATAAAAATAATAAAAAAGAAGCTGAAAAATACAGAAATATAATATTAAAAAAATATCCTTACAGTAAATACGCACAAATTTTATCAGATTCGAACTATCTTGTTAAACTCAGAGAAAACAAAAATACAATTGACAAATTATATGAGGAAGCATATAAACATTTCAAAAAAGGAGAATATAAGGAAGTAATAAACAAAACCGAAGAGGCATTTAAAATATCAGAAGAAAATTATTTAACCCCTAAATTTTTATATCTTAAAGCAAATGCAACGGGAAGCCGCGGAAATTGGCAAGAGATGAAAACAATATTACAAGACCTGATAAAAAAATATCCTAAAGATGAAATAACCCCTCAGGCACAAAAAACACTTGCTCTGTTAAACAGCGGAAAATATGACCCGAATTATTATAAATTTAATGAAGATACGGCCCATTATTACATTATCATTACAAATAAAACAGAAAATGACACGGTTACAAATATTCTTAAATACAGACTTACTACTTTTAATGCAGTAACCCACCCTGAAGGTAATATTAAAATTGAACAAGTTAAGCTTAATGAAAATAATAATATCAATATAGTAACCGCCGGATTTTTTTCCGATGCCGAAAAAGCTTTTATCTTCAAAAATAAATTTGAAACGGCAGAAAATATGAGAAATATCCCGGTAACATCTTATAAAACTATGATTATTTCTGTCGGCAATTTTGAAAAATTAAAGAAATTACCTATTATTGAAAAGTATTTCGATTTTTATCAAAAATATTACCTGCAAAGTTTTTAATTTATGTTTCTTATAGCCGTTGCACTTGCTCCGATTATTACTCTTCTGATATATTTTAACTATCGAGACAAATATGAAAAAGAGCCTCGACAGTTACTTTCTAAAGTTTTTATATTCGGTATTTTAACAGTTATACCTGTTTATTTTACTGAAACAGCACTGACAAACTATTGGCATACAAAATATTCCTTTCCGGATATGGCCGTTCATACGGCTGCATACGACTCTTTTGTTGTTGCCGCATTAACGGAAGAATTTTTTAAAATTCTGGTATTTTTCATTTTTATATGGAATAATAAAAATTTTAACGAAAAATTCGACGGAATAATTTATGCCGTTTTTATATCTATGGGGTTTGCCGCTGCCGAAAATATCTTATATGTTCTCGGCAACGGTTTCGGAACAGGCATAATAAGAGCTTTTACAGCTGTTCCCGCTCATGCAATATTTGCAGTTACATCAGGCTATTTTCTTGCTTTGGCTAAATTTAAGCCTTCCGGAAAAGCCTTATACCTCTTTTCTGCTTTGGCAATTCCGGTTTTAATACACGGGTTATATGATTTTATTCTTCTGGCAAAAAATGATATTTTACTTTTGCTTTTCGTTCCTTACCTTATTTTTATACTTATTGCTGCTCTTAAAGGTATGAAAACACACTCTGATAATTCAAGGTTCAGAAAGTAAAAATAAATTTACCGAAAATTATATCAACGGAACAACTTCTTCAAAAACAATGCTGCTGAGGCTGTTATTATTTTCTTTAATTAACTGAATATAATGCAATACACTGCTCCTGAGAGTATTATTTCTTAATGCCGTTTGCCTTAACGCTCTTGCAACAGATTTTCTGACATAAATACTTTCGTTTTCTGAAAACTCTGCAGCTTTTTTAAGATATTGTTCAAAAAAAGCATCTTCAGTCTCTTTATCAATTAAAGCAATGCGAGATATTAATACAAAACCTGCCGAAATTAAAAACTCTTTTTGGCTGTTTAACAGTAAATCAATCTGAGGATAAAATCGTTTATCTTTTTCAAGAATATTTAATACAAACTGCTCTGCAAGTTCCTGAGTGCTTATTAAAGTATAAATATCTTTAAAATCATTGCTTAGAATTAAGTCTGTATCGTCAATCATAAAAGACAAAATTAATGTCTCTCTGAATTTTTTTTTTCTTAAAAGCTTGGCAAGTTCTCTGTCGGGCTTATATCTTTTTGCAATTTCCCTTAATTGTAATAAACCAACCCCAAAGTTTTTTTGATAATAAAGTCCCATCCTTTCCATTCCGTCGGCACTTTCTCTGTTTTCAGAAAGTCTTATTTCTTTCAGAATATTATTCAGTTTTTTTTCAGGGGAAAACATATTATTAAATTAAGTGTAATAAAATAAACACAAAATTAAAATATTTCATCACTTAAAACGTTTTTATAAAATAAAAAATCAATTATTCCGTTTTACTTTTTTTAATTTATGCAACTTTTATTTGCAAATTACAGTCTGTAGAAAAAATTAGTTTAAACTCTAAAATTACCAAATTATGAAAACTTTAAAATTATCTGTTATGAAAACTAAAAAAATTAAAATCTTAGCAATTATTTTTACACTCGGATTATTTACTTTTTCATCTTGCGAAAAGCCCGATCCTGACTCACAATCAGCCGAAGACGATGCAAGAGGCAGCTATATTATGGCAGATGCCTTTGCAATATCAAATAACGAAGCCGGAGACGACGGAACCGGAAAAGCGGCATATCCTGTCGGAATGACTGTTGTCAGAGATTCTGTTGCACGTACCGTAACAATTACTTTTGATAATTGTGAATACCTTGGCAAGGTAAGAAACGGTATTGTTCACATTGCTTATGAAAGGTTATTTAATATCGGCTTAAGAGCCGTAAATCTTAATATTACTTTTGAAAATTATACTATTGACGGTATTAAAGTGGAAGGAACCATTGAAACAACTTTCGGCGGAACGTATAAAGTTCCTGAAATACACGTTGTTGCAACCGCTATGAAAGCTACTTTCCCCGATGGTAAATTTATTTCTTGGTCGTCAGATATGACATATACAATTACCGAAGGTTTCGGAGACTATGACATTAGTAATAATGTTTTGGAAATTTCAGGAACAATTAACGGAACAAACAGAGCCGGTAAAGACTATACTTCTGTTTGGAATAAAGTAACCTTAAAAAGAATTTGTCCTGACGGATATCCGGTTTCGGGAACTGTTACAATTACAAGTGACAAAGGAGAAACGGTTATAGATTACGGTAACGGAGAATGTGACGATGTAATTACAGTTACAAATGAAGGGGTAACGATAACTATCAATCTGAACTCTTAAGCCAACGTATAAAACCACTCAAAAGACCGGTATTTAATAAATATCGGTCTTTTTTTATGCGTAAAATTGCCGATTTAATGAAAAGTTTATAATTTCGTAAAATTACTTATTACCATTATTATAAAACACATGAAAAAAATCATCTTATTTCCGACATTGTTTTTATTTTTTATCGGATTCGCACAAACTCCTGTTGACAGTCTTTTAAAAGTTGCAGAATCTTCAAATATTGATACTGTTAAGATTAAAATTTATTCTGAAATATCAGATATTTTGAAAGGAAGAGACAATAAAAAAGCTATGTATTATGCCAAAAAGTCTCTGCTTTTAGGGCAAAAAAATAACTACCTTAAAGGAGTTGCCGGAGTTTACAAAACAATAGGTATAATTAACTTTTTTCAGGGAGAACTTGACAGTGCGTTTTTATATTTTGATAAAAGCCTTAAAACATATGAAGAACTCAATGACAAAAAAGGTGTTGCGGCAAGCTATGTAAATATCGGTATTCTCAAAAAAAATATAGGACAAATTAAAGAAGCCGGAGAAAGTTATCAAAAAGCTCTTGAGGTTTACAGAGAAATTAATGATAATGAGGGAATCGCAAAAACATATCTTAATCTCGGAAACCTTTTTAAACTTCAAGGTGATATGAAAAATGCTCTTGACTATTATTTCAACAGTTTAAAATTTTATGAGGATATAGGAGACGAACATATGACAGCTCAGTTGTATCAAAATATAGGTATTGTTTACAGTGAACTAAAAGAAAACAAAAAAGCTCTTGAAAATTTTGAGAATGCTCTGAAAATTTTCAATAAGATAAAGGACATAAAAGGAATTGCAGAAGTTAATAATAATATCGGCAATAACTATTTGGACAATAAAGAATATGAATTAGCCGTAATGTATTTTGAAAAATCTCTGAAAGCGTTTGAAGAGATAGGTTATACACCGATGATTGCAAATTTATATTACAATCTTGGTGATGCTAATAACAAAATGAAAAATTACGATAAAGCAAAGTATTTTTTTGATAAAAGCTATAATATTTATTCCGATTTAAACTATGCACAAGGTAAAGCTATGTGTTATAATGGTTTTGGTGAATATTATTACAATATAGGGAACTACAAAAAAGCTGCCGAATATTTAGAAGAAGCAAAAAAATTATCTCTCGGAACAGATTTAAGAACCTCTTCGGATGCCGTTGAATGGCTGAGTAAAACCTATGCAAAAACCGGTAACTATAAGGGTGCTTACGAAAATCATGTTCTTTTCAAAAAATTCAATGACAGCATATTTAATGAAAATACCGACAAAGCAATTACGGCTAAAAGTATGCAGTATGAATTTGAAAAAAAGGAAAAAATTCGTGAAATTGAAGAAAAAAAGAGAAAAGCCCTGCAAGCAGAAAAAGACAAAAGAGACATGCTTGTAAAAATTGCCTTAAGTGCCGGTATTTTGTTTATGATATTAATTGCCGTTATTCTTATCAGAGGCTACAGAAGAAAAGTGAGAGCCAATAATTTACTGAAAGCACAAAAAGAAGAAATTGAAAATCAAAAAATTGAACTTGAACAAAGAAATGAAGAAATACAAGCTCAAAGAGATGAAATTGAAGAAAAAAATATTTTAATAACTCAACAAAGAGATATTGCCCTAAAGCAAAAACAAGAAATAACAGACAGCATACAATATGCTCAAAGAATACAAGAAGCCGTTTTACCAGACAGAAAAATGTTTGTAAATGATATAAGCGACTACTTTATCCTGTTTAAACCGAAAGATATTGTAAGCGGAGACTTTTACTGGATGACAAAAGTAGAAAGCAAATTAGTGGTTGTTGCAGCAGATTGTACCGGACACGGAGTTCCGGGTGCGTTTATGAGTATGCTCGGAGTAACGTTCCTGAATGAAATTGTAAACAAAGACAGAGTACTACAGGCAAATGAAATATTAAACAGACTCAGAAATAAAGTAATTGACTCTTTGCACCAAAAAGACAGAGAAACAAAAGACGGTATGGACGTTGCATTAGCTGTAATTGACCCCGAAAAACAGGAACTTCAGTTTGCCGGAGCATACAACCCTATGTATATGATATCCTCCGAAGAAGACTCGGCGATTATTAAAAAAATACCTGCCGACAGAATGCCTATCGGTATTCACCTTAAAATGGACAAAGAATTTACTAACCATATTATTAATTACAAAAGGGGCGACATTATTTATATGTTTTCTGACGGATATATGGACCAATTCGGAGGTGAAAACGGACGAAAATTAAAATCAAAACGTTTTCAGGAATTGCTTTTAACTGTTCATGAAAAACCGATGATTCAACAAAAAACAGTTCTTGAAGATTTCTTGGATAAGTGGAAAGGAGACCGTGAACAACTTGACGATATCATTATAATAGGTATAAAATTATAATTTT
>CAMZKI010000043.1 GCA_947311125.1 uncultured Chlorobiota bacterium | reverse complement strand
TGACAAATTGTATGAGTCAGGAAAGACCGAAGAAGAGATAAAACAAATAAAACTTTTATCTGAAGATTTATATAATTTAACGGGAAAAGAAACTGAAAACACTACAGACTATCTGAATGAAATTTCAAATATTATTTTAAATGAAACGGGTGCAGGTATCTATGCTGCCGTTACCGCAATACTTTTTTCCCTGAAAAAAGACAACCTGAATTATATTAAAACAAGATACAACGGCACAATCAACAAACTTTTCAGAGGATTGGCAAACGTTCCTGACATTAAACCTGAAAAAACGGAAAAACAAACAGATAATTTCATTAAACTTTTATTGACAATAACCGATGATGTAAGAGCAATTCTAATTCTTATTTCCGTTCAGATATATAAAATGCGGAATATTACATCATTTTCGGAACAAGAAAAAAATAACATTTTAAGACTCTCAAAAAATATATATATTCCTCTAGCACACAGAACAGGCTTATACAACATAAAAACTGAGCTGGAAGAAACTCATATGAAGCATACCGAAAAGGAAATATATCACTCCATTGCCGGCAAACTGAAAGAAACAAAACGCAGCCGGGATTTATATATTAAAAACTTTACGGAACCTTTAAAAAAGACACTTGAAGATGCAGGATACCGCTTTACAATTAAAGGGCGTCCTAAATCTATTCATTCCATTTGGAATAAAATGAAATCGCAAAATGTTCCGTTTGAAGAAGTTTACGATTTATTTGCAATAAGAATTATCCTGAAATCAGATTTGGAAAATGAAAAAGCTGTATGCTGGAATATATATTCTATAATAACCGATTTGTATAAGCCAAACCCCAAAAGGCTGAGAGACTGGATTTCAACACCGAAACTAAGCGGTTACGAGTCCTTACATACAACAGTTTTAGGGCCCGAAAACAAATGGGTAGAGGTTCAGATAAGAACCGAAAGAATGGACGAAGTTGCCGAAAAAGGACCTGCGGCTCACTGGCGTTATAAAACAGGAAAAGAAGGCAGCGGAAGCGATTGGCTTTCGAGAATAAGAAACGAAATAGAAAATCCTTCGGAAATAGAAGCTGATGATAATGTAAAAACTTCATTGTATTCTGATGACATTTTGGTTTTCACACCCGAAAATGATTTAAAAAGTCTTAAAAAAGGATATACTTTACTTGATTTTGCTTTTGCAATACATTCAAAAGTAGGAGAAACCTGCACCGGAGGCATTGTAAACGGAAAAATTCAACCTCTTTCTTACGAATTGCAAAACGGCGATACGGTTAAGGTATTAACAAATAAAAACAAAAGACCTAACCCCGAGTGGCTTGAAATTGCAAAAAGCCAAAGAACAAAAAATAAAATAAAAAGAGCTTTAAAATCAATTACATACGATGCGGCAGACATAGGAAAAGATCTTCTTAAAGAAAAAACAGAGAGACTTAAATTAAAATTTGACGATAATACCGTCCAGAAAATAGCAGATTATTTTAAATGTAAAACAATATTGGAACTTTTCCATAAAATAGGCAAAGGCAGTATCGATTTACAGAAAATAAAACATGCTGTCGAATATGAAGAAAAAGAAATTAAACCTGAAAATAAAAACACCGAAAACCTTGAAGAAAAAAATCTGAAAGAAAATAATTTTTTCAGTTCGGGAGATTATTTGGTTATAGGAGACAATCTGTCGGGGCTTGATTTTAAACTCGCAAAATGCTGTAATCCTTTGCCCGGAGATAAAATTTTCGGATTTGTAACGGTCAACAAGGGGACTAAAATACATAAAACATCCTGCCCCAACGCCAAAGAAATGTTCTCTAAATTTCCTTACAGAATTGTTAAAGCAAAATGGAACTCAACAGAAGGAAATACGGCTTTTTCTGCAGCAGTCTTTATAAGCGGCACAGATAAAAGCGGTATAGCTGCCGAAATAACAAAAATAATAAATGACGAGTTTAATTTAAAAATGCAGGCAATATCATTAAAATCTAAAAACAACAATCAATTTGAAGGAGTTGCGGCAGTTCGAATAAGCAACAGAAAACAACTTAATGACTTAATAAAAAGAATTAAAATGGTTAAAGGTATCAGTACCGTAAGAGAAAAACAAAGTTATTATTTAAAATAATTCTAAATAATTTTGTATATAATATATTTTTTTGTAAATTTGCAAAACAAGAAACAAAATATAAAAACATCTTATAATCTTATAAAACAACAGAAAAATGGCAAAAATAAATCAGTATCAAGACATCAGTCAAATTGAAAGAGAAGCAAAAAAAGATTACATTGACCGACATTCACCTTTTATTCACTGCGAAGACAAAGCAAAAAAAGGTGAAAAATTCAAAGTAAAAGTTAAAATGGGAAATGAGTATACGCATCCGGACGATTTTGATCATTATATCAAGTATATCCAGCTCTGGAGCGGCGAAACATTATTGGCTCAAACAACTTTCCCTCCGGGAACTTTAGGAAACAAAGGCGGACATGCAGAAGTAGATTTTTACATAGTCCCGACTAAAAGTAATTTAAAGTTAACAGCAATGGCATACTGCACTAAGCACGGTTTGTGGCAAAGTGAAGTAAAAGAAGTTACTGCTGAGTGATTTTCATAATAAATAGTAGCAAATAAGAAGCCCGATTCGTTCGGGCTTTTTTTATAACATATCCTCAAATAAGCGATAATGTTCGCCTTGCATACCGATTTTCTCATAAACTTTTCGGGCTTTAAGGTTTGTTTTATCGACATAAAGCCTAATACCCGAATATTCGTCGGAATTTTTAACAATCTTTTTTATTTCGGAATACATTAAGTTAAAAACGCCTTTTTTTCTGTATTCAGGTAATACATAAACTGATTGTATCCAAATAACATAGTTATTTCGCCAATCACTCCACTCATAAGTAGTTAACAATGAAGAAATAACCTTTCCGTCTTCTTCAACAACATAATATTTGCCTTTTGTTTTATCATCAAAAACGGCGGATACTCCTTTCATTACGGTTTCAGTATCCAACCTGAAATGTTCGGTTTCCCAAGCCATTTTTTCCTGAAAACCGGCAATTATTTTGTAATCCGGTTTGTTTGCTTCTCTGAATTTCATTATGAAAAATATATGTGTTCAATTAATATTTTTATTCCAAGCAAAATTAAAATTATTCCGCCCGTAATATCCGCATATCCGGAAAATTTTTCTCCAAACTTTTTCCCCGTATAAAATCCTGAAACTGAAAATATAAAAGTTACAATTCCGATAACAACAACCGCCGTTGTGATATTTACTTTTATAAATGCAAAAGTTATTCCTACAATAAGAGCATCTACACTTGTAGCAAAAGATTGTACCGTTATTACGGCTAAACTCAGTTTCTTTATCCCGGATTTATTTTCTTTTTTTGAAAAACTTTCATAAATCATTTTTATACCGATTGCAGATAAAAGAAAAAAAGCTATCCAATGGTCGGCAGCTTTAATCTCATCAACAAAATTTCCCGCAATAAGCCAACCCGCAAAAGGCATTAATGCTTGAAATAAAGCAAAAATTAATGCTGCAAAAGCGACATTCTTAAATTCTATTTTATTATTATTCAAACCATTAGACACAGAAACAGCAAAGCTGTCTGCCGACAATCCGATTGCTGTGATTATCATTGAAAGAAAGTCCATCTTTTATTTGTGAGTTAAAAATAAATCAGCCAAAACGCAAGCTGTTACAGCTTCAACAATCACAGGAACACGAAGAGCAAAACAAGCATCATGCCTGCCTTTTATTTCAAGAATTTCCGTTTTTTCGGTTTCAAAATTATATGTTTCCTGCGGAAGTGAAATGCTCGAAGTCGGCTTTACGGCAACACGAAAAACGATATCGTTTCCGTTGGTAATACCGCCGTTTATACCGCCTGCATTATTGTTTTTTGTTTTCCCTTCTTTGTTAATTATCAAATCATTATGTTCACTTCCTCTCATTTTTGCGGCTTCAAAACCGCTGCCGAATTCTATTCCTTTTATTCCCGGAATTGAAAAAATTGCATGGCTGATTAAAGATTCAACAGAACCAAAAAACGGTTCGCCCAAACCTACGGGAGCGTTTGTAACCCTGCATTCAATAATTCCGCCGATTGAATCTCCGGATTTTACGGCATTTTCAACGGCTTTCGCAATATTTTTGCTGCCGCCTGCTTCAATTAATTTGGCTTTTATTTTTATACTCGGAATTATTTTTTTTGCAATTACGCCGGCGGCAACTAAACCGAGTGTAAGTCTGCCGGAAAAATGTCCGCCGCCTCTGTCGTCGTTGAAGGAATTATATTTTTTGTCGGCAACAAAATCGGCATGTCCCGGGCGGGGATGTGTTCTGAAATTATAATCTGACGAACGTGTATTTTTATTTTCAAACAGAATTGTAATAGGAGCACCTGTTGTGTGTTTATTGTGTATTCCGCTTATAATTAGCGTTTTGTCTTCTTCTTTTCTTGCTGTTGTTCCTTTTGCACCGCTTTTTCTTCGGGCTAAATCGGTTTTAAAATCTTTTTCTTTAATTGAAATTCCCGGCGGACAGCCGTCTATTGTAATACCTGCAAAATTACCGTGTGATTCGCCGAAAATTTGAATTCTGAATATGTGTCCGAATGTATTCATAAAATTTATTAAAAACACAAAGTTAGCATATAAATTCGGTGAATAAAAAAAGCTTGTTTTTTTGAAACAAGCTTTTTTATTTTATTAAAGTTTTAATTGTTATTTAAACTCAATATTCGGCGTATTATCCATATCTGTTTTTAATTTTCCGATGACTTCTTTTATTATTCTTTCTTGTTCCGAACCGGCTTTTATTATGTCATAATCATCTGTATCATAGGGGTTAACGGTGTAAAAACCGGAAATACCTTCTAATTTTTTTCTTTCGGCTGTCATTTGTATAATCGGATATTTTGTTTCTCCGAGGATGTCGGCAAAATAGACTGCGTTAATACCTTCAAGACCCAAATCTTTGGTATCGTGTAAAATTCTCCAAACCGCTTTTGCGATGTCTTCTTTAACAATTTCCTGCATTTGCTCCGTACTTTCAAATAAAAAATCTTTGTCGTAATATTCGAGATAGATAAAAAATTCATTATCACTTATGGTTTGAAAAGTAATTTTAGATTCGCCGCAAGTGATACATTTTAATGAAATATCTGCTATCTCACTAACTTTTTCACGGTTTGAGTTTTCGGAATTTCTTATTTTTTCAATTTGTCCGGGGCGTTCATCGGAGCAAGAAGCAAAAAATAATACAGAAAAGAACAGAATAAAAAATAAGTTGATTTTTGATTTCATAATAGATTGATTTTTCAAATTAAATTATTCAAATCTAATTTATTGTATATGAATTGTGAAAAATTTGTTACAAATACACGAAAATCTTTGACAAAATTTAATAGTGTCCGGAAAATTTCCTTAAAAACCATTCTGCCGTAAGCAAAATTAAAATGATAAAAAAAAGTAATTTAAAATTGATTAATGCTTCTGCTTTTTTCTCACTGTATGAAACAGGTTTAATATTTGCATTTTGTTTTATTTCATTAATTAGTTTTTCAGCTTCGCTCGGAAAAAACATTTTTCCTGACGTATGCTTTGCAATTTTGTATAAAACTTTATGGTTTGCCCTGAAACTGAGTATTTCATTATTTGAAGAAATAACGGTAAACATACCTTCCTGTCTATATTTACTGCCGTTAAAAATACATTCGGCAGTCCACCTGTAATCTCCTTCGGGCAACTTCTTTAAATTAAGAAAATGTCTTTTCCCTGACTTGGTAAATTTAAATTTGTGAACTTGATTGTTACTGTCAATAAGATTAAAGTTTACTTCTTTAACGTCTGCCGGCTTATAACTTTTATCAAATATTTCTGCCGTTACTTTTATATTTTGATTTTCGGGTATAATTCTTTCGCAGATAACTTTAAATCTGCTTTTGTTTTCTTTTGATATCATAAACTGAATAATACTGTTTATAAGCTCATTAAAAAGATAGTGATTTTTATTTGATTTATAGTCGAAAATACGCCAACGCCAGATACCTTCTCCTGTTATAACTGCTGTTTTTTTATTTCCTGTTCCCGTAAAAAATACAATTAAAGGCTGTTTTGTATTAATATTTCTTATCAGGCGAAAGAACAAAATTTGGTTTTGTCCCGTAAGTCTGTAATCCCCGAAAGGTGAAGTCAAAGGAGGTGCATTTAAAGTTATATCTTCAACTTCCGGATTAACGTCAAAAAGGCTGAAACTATTATTTAATTTTCCTGTAACCTCATCAGGAGCATTAGAGTATGCGCCTGTTATAAGTCCGGTATTTAAATTGTCAAACAGGTTTAAATCACTTTGCAGTCCTATCATATAAATTACGGGAATATCGGACTTAACAACGTTACTTACTATATTTGCACCGGAATTATTTTTTGAGGGTAAGTTGTTTAGGATAACAAGGTTATATGAATTAATACTTTTGTTAAATTTATCTGTGGGATAATAATCAGTTTCAAAATTTCTGTTTAGTTTGAGAGCTCCTTTTATTGCTGCAATATCAGGATGCGGAGCATCGCTTAAAATCAGTATTTTTTGTTTTTTGTCGGTTACTTCAACAATAACTGTTTTTTCATTATTCTCTGTATTTATTTCGCCTTCGATGCTTTTTAATACTACTTTTATTTTATGAAAACCCGGTTTATCGGCTTTTATTTTTACATCGTAAGACTTATATAAACTGTTTGATGTTATTGATATTTTTTGATTATAAATAAAGGTGTTGTTATCATAAATTTTTATTTCTGAGTTTTTGCCTTTTAATTTATCTGCATTAATTTTAATTTGCAACGGAAATTTTGAATTTACAAAAGCTGTCTTATTGTATTTTATATCTTTTACTACAAGGTCTTTACGAATATTAGTATCTCCAAGTGCAATTGTATAAATCGGAAAATTTACATTTTTTATTTTGTTAACAGGATTATAGCCTTTGTTAAAAATACCGTCTGACACCAAAATAACGGCGCCTGTATTTTGATTGTAAAATTTGTTTTTTATATCTGAAATTATTTGTGAAATATCGGTTTCTTTATCTTCAAAATTAAAAGAATCGGTTTGAATAACTTTATCTCCGAAAGCAAATGTTTTAAAGTTGTAATCGGAATTATTCCGAAAAAAATCTTTTATTTTATTTGCAAAGTTTTCAACTGCAATTTTTTCCGGCTGCACAGATTCCGAATTATCTTGTGCATATATAATAATCGGTTTTTCTACGGTTCTGCCTATATTTTTCAGAAAAGGAGACAGCAGCAAAAAAGCAATTATACTTACGGAAAAAAAACGTAATGCGAACATTACTTTTTTTAAAAATGAAGATGCTTCATTCAGTTTCGTATCTTTTCTGTAAAGAATCCAAGCATACAAAAAGCCGAGAGCAAGGCAAAGCGGTAAAAACCATAAGGAATATTGTGTTGTTATAAATGTCATGGGCTAATTTATAAAATAACCGACTTTTTTACAAAAGTAAGAAAGTCGGCTAAATATTGATAATTAAACCAAATAAATTGTGAATTTTATGTGTTCATGGCACCGCAAACGTGTATTACTTGTCCGCTTACGTAAGACGATAAATCAGAAGCAAGGAAAATACAGGCATTTGCAACATCCTCCGGAGTTCCTCCGCGTTTTAAAGGAATTGTTTTAATCCATTCTTCACGAGCTTTTTCAGGAATTTGTGCGGTCATTTCTGTTACAATAAATCCGGGAGCAATAGCATTGCTTCGTATGTTTCTGGCACCGAGTTCTTTGGCAACGGATTTCGTAAAGCCTATAATTCCGGCTTTGGATGCCGAATAGTTTGCTTGTCCGGCATTTCCGCTTACGCCCACTACCGAACTCATATTAATAATTGAGCCCGAACGTTGTTTAAGCATATATTTTTGAGTAGCTTTTGTCATATTAAAAACCGATTTCAAATTGACTTTTATTACCAAATCCCATTGTTCTTCGGTCATTCGCATAAGCAATGTATCTCGGGTAATACCGGCATTGTTTATCAGAGCGTCAATTCGTCCGAAATCTTCGATAACGGCATCGACTGTTTTTTGCGAATCTTCAAAATCGCTTGCATCAGAAGCGTATCCTTTGGCTTTTACGCCCATTTTTTCGAGATCTTTTTCAAGATTTATCATATCGTCGTTTCTTACCAAATCGGTAAAGGCAATATCGGCACCTTGTTCGGCAAATTTTATTGCAATGGCTTTACCTATGCCGCGTGCAGCACCGGTAATAAGAGCTGTTTTTCCTTCTAATAATTTCATATTTTATTGTATTTTATGTTTTATGACATACAAAAGTATTATTTATAAGTGAATTTTCAAAACGAAGCTACCTTTTAACAGAATTTAACACAAATCAATTTCATTTCCTTTTCCGGCAATAAAAAGTTTTATGTTTTCGGAAATTCCGGCAACAAGTTTTTGCCTTGCTTCGTAAGAAGTCCAGGCAATATGCGGTGTTATGATGCAGTTCGGTGCGTCAAAAAGAATATTTCCGTTTTTAGGCGGTTCTTCGGTAAGCACATCGAGGGCGGCATATCGTATTTCTCTGTTTTTCAGTGCTTCATATAGATCTTGTTCGTTTACAATTCCGCCTCTTGCCGTATTTATCAGAACTGCTGTTTTTTTCATAATTTTCAGTTCTTTTTCGTAAATCAAATTTTTTGTTTGTTCGGTTAGAGGTGTGTGAATTGTCAGAATATCAGAATGTTGTAAAATTTCTTTAAACGGGAGCCGTGCAGAAGATAAATTTTTGTTTATTAAACTTTCGCAAATTAAAATATTCATACCGAAAGATTTTCCGATTTCGGCAACACGTTTTCCTATACTTCCGTATCCGATAATGCCGAGATTTTTGCCTTTCAACTCTGAAAAATGGTGATTAAGCATAGTAAAAACAGGAGATTTTTGCCAGAGTTTGTTTTTTATGTCTTCGGAAAATTCGGGTATCGAATTAAAAACTGTAAGAATATATCCGAAAACAAGTTGTGCCACCGATTCGGTTGAATATCCTTTGATATTTGCAACGATTATTTTTCGTTTTTTTGCTTCTTCGATGTCGATATTGTTGTAACCGGTTGCCGCAACACAAATAAGTTTGAGGTTTTCGGCTGCCTGCATTTCTTTTTTACCGATTACGACTTTGTTGGTAATGATAATTTCGGCATTTTTTATTCGTTCCGAAATTTCATTTGCTGCTGTTGTCTCAAAACAAGTCAATTCGCATTGTTTTTTAATTTCTTGTAATGAAATATCGTTCCCTATGGTTGCTTTGTCTAATAATACGGTTTTCATTAAATTAAATAATTTTGCAATCCTGTGTATATCTTTTTATAGTTATCATACTTATTTTAAGTACTGTTTGTTTAGTTCAAAATTCACTTTTTTAGTTTGATTTCGAAGCATATTGTGTATTTCCGAAAGTTCCGATATTTATTCGATTTCCGTTTGGCAAAGCTTCGTAAGAATAATCAAATGAAGGATCGCCGGCATCTATACACGGGCTTGTTACATTGTCAATAACCCATTGAGAGCCGTTCCATCGCCCGTTTTCCGATTTCAAATGATAAATATTCCATACTTTGTTGGCACCTAAATCGGTGCGATTAACGGGATTAGCGTGGTCTTCTTCATTTTGGGCATTTGCCCATATCGGACTAAAAATATAGTAGCTTGTTGCATTATAATACCGGTCATGAAGCTCGTATTCGCAGGCAAGCAAGGGGTCGGAATAAATATCTGTTGAAGACGAAACATTATTGTAATTCCCTGCGATATTTCCGTTTATACAGTTATAATCTGAAATAAAAGTGTGAATTGCAGGCTGTTTATTGTCTATTCCGTATGTGAAATTTTTGACAATAATATTGTTTTTGACAAATGTTTGCCAGCCGGATAATGCTGCATTTACGGGGTCGCCCGAATAGAATGTTATTCCTGCCCCTTCCGAACTGATTTCAATGGTATTGTTTTCAATTCGTGTATTATTGAAACCGTAAATCCCGATTCCGGCTAATTTATATTGGGAAATGACATTGTGATGGATATACACGTTTGAGTGTGTGTTTAATGAAGCGCCACCGCCTTTATTTATTTGCTCTAACCAGATGCCGTGCCAAGTTTGATTGCCGTAAAAAAAGTTGTTGTATATTTCTGCATCATCACAGGGTATGTTGCCATAATTCATTATATGAACGGCTGCAACACCGGACATTCTTCTGTCGGGGGCATTGCCGGCAATGTTATTATAGATTTTAAAATAATTGCAATTCTGCGTTCTTATACTTGCATCAGTTCTTGTATTAGTTATGTTATTATTGTAAATTTCGAAATTATCAGCTTGGCCGATATAGATTCCGTCATGACCGTCGTAGTGAATACGATTATTGTAAAATTTAGAATTAATATCGTGAGGGGCTCCGTCTTCGCACCATTCTAAAAGTATTCCGTCGGCGAGTCCGTGATGGATATACATATCATTTATAGTTACATTATA
>CAMZKI010000042.1 GCA_947311125.1 uncultured Chlorobiota bacterium | reverse complement strand
TTGCTGTCTCTGTGTTACTAAGGTCAGGAACGTATAAAATAAAAAATATATTTTAGCTTTAATGATTAATTTTTTTCTATTTTCGAAGCTTAGTTTGTCAAAAACGATATGAATTTTCTTTATCCTGCATTTTTATTTGCACTTTTTGCCGTTTTTATACCGGTAATAATCCATTTGTTCAATTTCAGAACACATAAAACATTGTATTTCAGTAATGTAAAATTTCTGAAAAATATTAAGAAAGAAACAAAATCAAAATCAAATTTAAAGCATCTGCTAATATTGCTTTTGCGAATTTTAACAATTGCATCTCTTGTTTTTGCTTTTACAAAACCGTTTATTCCGCTAAAAAGTCAGATAAACGAAGTTAACAAAAATTTTATAGGAGTATATATTGACAATTCATTCAGCACTGATGCAGAAAGCAAATACGGAAAAATAATAGAAACCGAAAAGAAAAAAGCACTCGAAATTGCTGCCGCTTTCCCTGAAGATGTTAAAATACTTTTTCTGAATAATAATTTTGAACTGAAACATCAGCATTTTGTTTCAAAAGAACAGTTTAAAGACTTTGTTTTACAAACAAAAACAAGCCCGTTTGTTAAAAAATTAAGTGAGGTTTCCGAGAAAATGAAAAGTATTTTTACTGAGAAAATCGGTAAAAATATGCCTTATACAGTATATTTCATATCCGACTTTCAAAAAACAAGTATTGATTTAGAAAATATGAAACCTGACAGCCTGCAAAATAAAGTTCTCATTCCGATTTTTGCAGAAAAAACAAGTAATATTTTCATAGATTCTGCATGGTTTGAAAGCCCTAACAGACCAGTAAATCAGGAAGATATGATTTTTGTAAAAATTAAAAATGCTTCCGATGAAAATTACGCTCAAATGCCGCTGAAGCTTTTCCTTAACGGAGAATTAAAAGCTGCGGGAACATTCAGCATAGAAGCGAACTCTGAGACTACTGAAAAAATAACTTTTATAAATGAGAAAACAGGTATAATAAACGGCAAAATTGAAATTTCAGATTATCCTGTTATTTATGATAATGTTTTTTATTTTAATTTTAACCTTACAGATACAACTAAAATACTTATAATAAACGATAATGACAAAAATAATAAATACATAAACAATATATTTTCAAAGCTTCCTTATGCTTATGTGAAAAATATACCATATAAAGAAAGAGTAAAACATAAGCTTAATGATTTTAACGTTGTAATTTGCGACGGACTGAAGAAAACAGATTTTGAGTTTAGTGAGAAATTAATTGAATTTACCGATAACGGAGGTATATTACTTATTTTTCCGAAAATAAATTGCGATATATCTTCTTATAACAAGCTGTTTAACAGCCTGAATACAAACTATATAACAGGACTTGACACTACTAAAATTTATGCTGATAAAATAAACTTCGACAGCGAAGTGCTGACAAATGTTTTTAAAAAGAAAGAGAAAAACATCGATATGCCTTACGTGCATAAACGACTTATTTTTAGCGACTTATCCAATATTGACGAAGAGGTTATTTTATATACGGAAAAAAATGATAAGCTTATCAATTCGGTAATATCGGGTAACGGTAAAGTTTTTATTTTTTCGATGTATCCGAATCCCGAATACGGGAATATTATTTTTCATCCTATTTGGGTTCCGATTTTATATAATGCCGTTTTTTATAATACGGCAGGTAAAAATATTTTCTATACAATAGGAAATAATGATGCAATAAGCATTAAATGTCCGACAAACACAGAGGATTATCCGTTGAGGATAATCTCCGAAGAGAAAGGATTTGATGTAATACCTCAATTTTCAAAAATCAACGGAGAAAACTGCAGAATCCTGTTAAACAATACAATACAGGAAGCAGGACATTATAAAATAATGTCGGAAAAGAGTATAGTTGCGGGTATTTCCTTAAATTATAACAGAAAAGAATCTTATTTAACGCACTATAACTTAGATGATTTACGAAAATTCTCAAAAGAACACCCCGAAACAGGTATTTCCGTAACAAATGCCGACAAAGAACTTCTTAAAGAAACAGTTTTATATCAAAGCAACGGAATTAATCTTTACAAATACTTTTTAATTGCAGCATTGATTTTTCTTGCCGCAGAAATTTTAATTATAAAATTTATGAAAATTTAATTTGCCGGTTTTAAGCCCCGGCTCTGTAAGTATATTTTCCTGTTACGGATGTTATATCTCCGTTTTCATCCTCCACGGTATAATTCCATGTTATTTCCGTATAATCATCAGAAATCAAACCGCTGCCTCTGAATATTTGATTATTAAATGCCTGCTCAGGAATCTCAATTGTTAAGTCTTTAGAAACAACTGCCGAAACTTTTATATCATTTCCGGTATTATGAAAATTAGTAATCAAAATACGAGACTCGCTTGAAGGGTCGGCAGAAATAGTTGCATTAAACTCTAAAGGAAATCCGTTCTCATCAATATTACAATACCAATCTCCCGATATTTCCGTTACAATTTCATTTACACTTTGGGGTTGTGCGGGTTCATCCAGGCAAGATGACATCAAAGGAAACGATAAAAGCATTATGATTATACTGAGATTAAAGTGCTTCATTGTTATTTATTTTTTTAAAAAAAGTATCAAAATTAATGCCGAAATAATTTAGAAATCTACAATTTCCTTTATTTCAACATCATAAACTAAAGCCGAACGTGCCGGTATTTTTTTCATATCTCCTATTAATCCGTATGCCAAATGCGGCGGCAGTATAAATTTCGCCTTTTCACCTGCCCGCATCATCAGCAACCCTTTTTCCAAACCTGTTTCTTTTCCCGAACTTCCTATTTTTATCTGTGCTGTTCCGGTTGAGTCCGATGTATAGCAAAGCGTTCCGTCAAGTAACTCCAGTCTGTAATCATAGCGAATGATATCTCCGTTTTTTACTTTTTGCTTATCTGTTTTTTTATAAATATTATACCAAAGTCCCTCTTTGCTTACCTGCATTTCAAGCTGATGCCTGTTTACATAACTCCGAATAAGTTCACTGTCCCGCTCCGTCAAAAATTTATTTGCTTTAAGCAGACTGTCTGTAATCATACTTTTCAGAACAATAGGCTGCTTTGTAACACTCTCATTATCACAGGATATAATAAAAAACAAAACTACGGGAAGAAGATATTTTTTTCTCATAATACCTTATTTTAAATGAAAAATTTTTTTACTGAGTTTAAGATATAGCCTTCAGCCTCATTAAATGATTTATAAATTTTTCCTCCGGCTGCATTTTTATGTCCGCCTCCGTTAAAATATTTTCCTGACAAACGATTAACGTCAAAATTCCCCTTAGAACGTAAGGATATTTTAATAAAATCATCTTTTTCAATTGCAAATAAAGAAATATTTATTCCGGAAACAGACAAAGGCATATTTACTATTCCTTCATGGTCACCGGGTTTAAAATCGAATATTTCAAGTTCTTCTTTAGAAATAAGGATGCAGGCAAAATTAATATCTTCATAAATCTTCATTTTTTTATATACCGAATACCCTACAAGACGTAAACGTTTTTCTGAAAAATTATTATTTACTTTATCGTAAATTTCATCTTTATCAATACCGTATGATAACAAATCGGCAACAATACGAAATGTTTCGGGACGAGATGAGTTTACCGAAAAATTTAATGTATCAGTCATAATTCCCGTAAAAATGCAGGTTGCAATGTCTTTATCAATATATTTTTTAAAACCGAGCAGGTGAATAAACTGATAAACAACTTCCGATGCCGAACTCATTTCGGTATCAGAAAATATTAAATCTGTATTTTCGTTCGGCTCCGGATGATGATCTAATATTACTTTTACGGCTTCTGTATTTTTTAAGTAACCCGCCGTATTTTCGGTTCGGCTTTCATCATTAAAATCAACATAGAAAATAATATCCGCATTTTTAATTTTTGAGATATGTTTTGTTTCATCAAATATTACGATATCGTCTGCCGAAGGCAAATGCTTTAAAAAATCAGGCAATTCGGAAGGCATAAGCACCGAGACATTAAAATCCTTATTTTTCAGTAAATTATATAAAGCTAATGAAGCCCCTGCACAATCGCCGTCAGGATTGTGATGGCCGACAATCAGGATTTTCTTTTCTTTTAAAAGTATTGCTTTTAATTTTTCTTTAAAGTTTTTACTTAATATTTTCACTTTTTAATTTTTTAGGTTCACAAAGATAGATTTTTTAAATGTGATATTGCATTTATATTTTTCAAAATTTATTTGTTCCTTTTTTTGTTATACTTTTGCATTATAACTAAAAACAAAATAAAATGGGAAATATTACATTAACGATGATTAAACCCGTAGCCGTAAAAAACGGTTATACCGGAAAAATATTAGAAAAAATAACATCTGCCGGATTTAGAATTCAGGCATTGAAAATGCTTAGAATGAGCAAAGCCGATGCCGAGAAATTAGAGAAACAGTCAGAAAAAAAAAAACCGTTAGCAAAACAATTGGTGAAAAAAAAATCTGGTAACAAAAAAACTCCAAC
>CAMZKI010000041.1 GCA_947311125.1 uncultured Chlorobiota bacterium | reverse complement strand
CCTATTATTTTTCCCATTTTTATATATTTTATTTTAATTAGTATTCAAATTATCGCTTTTTATTAATCAATCTTTATGCCGTTAAAGGATATAACTGTTTTTATGAAAAAAAGGCATATGTAATGATATTTTAGTCATTGTTTTGATGAAATTTAAGACAAATAGTCAGTGTTTTAATATGTGCATAATGCAACTTTTCGGTATTATATTTCGTCAAGTATATAACTGCACAAAACTAAAACTTAAATGCTATGAGATACTTTAACTGGAAAAAAATATATGAAACAGGAATTACTGAAATAGACAGGCAGCACAAAAAACTTTTTGAAATTGCAAATGAATATTACGAAGAGTTATTTTCTGAAACTTTTATTCCTGATAACAGGCGAATGTTTAAAATATTAGAAAAACTTAAGTCGTATTCTGAGTACCATTGCAGATATGAAAAAGAAGTTTTTCCTGAGGATATTATAAAAAAGTATTTTGATATTGAAAATATGTTAGCAGATAAAATAACAGAACTTACGAGTTCTTATAATGAAAACAATATTGTAGTTTTATACGGTTTTGCCGAATTTTTAAGGAAGTGGTTGTTAAAACATATTTTGGTGCTAAATACGGAGAATTTTAAAGAAATATTAAAAAAAGAAGTATTTAATTTATCTTGCAATTGATTAATAAAACTTTAAGGTATTAATTACCGGAGCGGCATAAATTTTAAGAAATAAAGTCTCTGCTTTTTTTGAGTTCTTACTAATTTTTTTCAACTGTTCGTTTTTGTAGTTAATAAAAGTCTTCTTTTCGTTTTTTGAGTATTTGTCTGAAAATTGCTCGGAATTTTTAAGCAAATCGAAAGCAATATAATTGTTCGGGTACAGTCTGTAATTTCCGTAAATTTCTTCATCGATTATTTCCGCTGCTTTTCTGATTTTGTCATTTGTACGGGGAGTATTTTTTAAAAGGTGCAGCCTTTTATTTACGGGCTCACAAATTGAGATATTTATTTTGCCTTTATAGCTGCAAGTTCCGTCAATAATACTGTTGATGTCTTCGCCCGGAGATTTTTTATATTTTCCGTTTACGGTATCTAACAGCTCATTTACTTTTAAGTGGTCGTTAGGTTCATACTCGTATGATATTGAGACGGGTATAATATTTATGTCTTCAATGTTTTTTTCGAAAGTTTTAGTTCCGGAAGCATTCAGCATTTTAATTACTCCGGAATGCGTTTTGTCATTGCCGTCTTTGGTACGTCCGCCTCTCTGCGCTATCCAAACAGATCTTCTTTTAGTAAGAACTGTGTATCTGATATATTCCGAAAGTTGTAAAGTTTTTTTTAAGAGTTCTTTGGGAGTCCCTTTTCGGTAAACTTTAAACATTTTATTTATCTTTCCTATATCCACAATCAGCGGGTCATCCATAAGGTTGTTGCCGAATGTTATTTCCGTGGTTTCAAAGTTGTTGTTAACAAGAATATATTGGAAAAAAGTAGCGTCAAGAATAATATCTCTGTGATTTGAAATAAAAACATAATTATTGTTTTTGTTTATGTTTTCAAAACCGGAGCAGGTTAATTTGTCAGACGTTTTTTTCAGAATTCTGTCTGCAACTTCGTGCATTATTTTAATCTGAAAATCTTTGACGGAATGTATTGATGAGAAAAAAAACTGAAAATCTTCTTCAGTTTTAATTTCCGTAAAAAAGTATTTAAATATTTTTTTAAATCTGTCGTTTTTTTTTATCCGTTCTATAGCTTCAAGAGCTTCTGTTTCATTATAAGGTCTGAACTCATCGTAAAAATCAGTAATTTTTATATTTTGCATAAACAGAGTTTGCTTATAGTGTTTTTATATACGGCAAATATATTTTAAATATCTCTTTAACAGAATTTTTATTCTTGATTGAATAAAAAAAAATTAAATTCGCAGACTATAAAAAAAGATGTTAAAATGGGAAAACCGGGAAAATTAATTAAGAAGTTTCCGAAAACGTTTTGGGTTGCAAACTCAATGGAAATGTTTGAGAGAATAGCTTGGTACGGGCTTTTTACGGTACTGGCATTATACCTTACAAATTCTACGGATGAAGGGGCTTTGGGTTTTTCTCAAAGCCAAAAAGGTCAAATGATGGGAATAGTAACGGCAATTTTATATTTATTGCCGATAGTTACAGGAGCAATAGCAGACAGAGTCGGGTATAAAAAAATGCTTGTAATTGCCTATGCAGTCTATTCATCAGGATATTTAATGATGGGTATATTTACAAATTATTATTCTGTTTTTGCTGCATTTTTATGGGTCGCTCTCGGAGCTGCATTATTCAAACCTATTATTTCGGCAACGATAACTAAAACAACTGATAAAGAAACTTCCTCAATAGGTTTCGGAATTTTTTATATGATTGTAAATGTAGGCGGATTTATAGGTCCTTTTCTTGCTTCAAAATTAAGGCATACCGGTGACGGCAATAATTGGAAACTTGTTTTTTATATGTCAACGGCAGCAATTTTGATAAACTTAATTATAGTCCTGTTTTTCTATAAAGAGCCCCACAGAGAAAAATCAGATAAAAAACCGGCAGAAGTTATAAAAAACTCACTAAATAACATTTTAACGGCTCTTAAAGATACTAAATTGCTTATATTTCTTATTATAATGGTCGGGTTTTGGACTATGTTTAACCAATTATTTTATACATTACCAAACTTTATAGAGCAGTGGATTGATACTTCTGTTTTGTATAATGCTCTTAATAATATCTCACCTTGGTTAGCGAGTACTTTCGGAACAAAACACGGTAATATAGCTCCTGAGATGATTATTAACTTGGATGCGGGTATGATTGTTCTTGTTCAGGTGCTTATCTCTTCAATTGTAATGAAACTAAAACCTGTAAATGCAATTATTACCGGAATAATTGTAAATGCAGTAGGCATAGGTTTGGCTTTTGCAACTAATAATGCTTTCTTTGTTGTTTTCGGTATCGTAATTTTTGCAATAGGAGAAATGGCAAGCTCTCCAAAATTCACAGAATATGTAGGGAGAATCGCACCGAAAGGAAAAGAAGCTCTCTATATGGGAACTTCGTTTTTGCCGGTAGCGGCAGGAAATTTTCTTACGGGCTTTTTGTCAGGTAATGTTTATCAAAGCATATCAGATAAAATGTCATTACTGAAAAAAGAAGTTGCCGCAAGAGGCTTACAATTGCCTGAAATGTCCAAAGAATTTTCTAAAAATCAATATTTTGAAGAAGCAGCAAAACAAATGGGAATGAGGAAAACCGAATTGACCCAATATTTGTGGGACACTTACCATCCTGAACAAATTTGGTATATTTTCAGTGCAATAGGTGTTGTTACTGTATTAGGCTTACTAATTTACGACAGATATGTTTTGAAAAGCAGAAAGAACTGATTTTAATGCTTTACTAAGTCCAAAATACATCACCTTTTTTAAAAAACTATACTGCGGACAAAAACAATCAGCTTTGTAAAAGTTGTATAAAAATGAAACGAATATATTTCATACTAAAATATTTAATATACAGCTTAACAGCAAAGCATAAAAAAGGTTACGGAATACACTCTCCGTTTTTGTATGATTTTGTCAGAGAAATTTTATACGGAAACAGATATTTTTATGCTTATGACAATATTGCCGAATTAAGATATGATTTGCTCAAAAGCAAAAAAGAAATAAATGTAACAGATTTTGGAGCCGGGTCAAAAGTGATGAAATCGAATCTTCGAAAAATTAAAAACATTGCCCGATATTCGGTTGTTACGGAAAAATTCGGAGAAATGCTTTTTCGCCTAATAGAGTATTACAAACCCGAAACAATTATCGAACTCGGAACTTCTCTGGGACTTGGAACTTTATATCTTGCAATGCCCGATAAAAAAACTGTCGTTTATACCATAGAAGGTTGCCCGGAAACGGCAAAAATCGCATACAATAATTTTAAAGAGTTTAATATTGAAAATATCAGGCAAATTGTCGGAAATATTGATGACAAACTTCCGGAGTTATTAAACAATTTAAAAACAGTTGACTTTGTATATTTCGACGGTAATCATACAAAAACTGCAACCTTAAATTATTTCAGGCAATGTTTGAAAAAAGTAAATAACGAAACAATTTTTTATTTCGATGATATCCATTGGTCGAAAGAAATGGAGGAAGCATGGGAAGAAATTAAAAAAAACGAAAGAGTAACTTTAAGTGTTGATTTATTTTTCAGCGGTATAGTATTTTTTCGAAAAGAACTGTCAAAAGAAAATTTTACTATTAAATTTTAGAAACAGAACTTGATTTTTTATAAAACGAAGACTAAATATGAATTTAGAGCGAAGAATAAAGGCATTTTCAAAACTCGGAGATGTGATTTTTAAAAATAAAACCGGCTTAAAAAAAAGAGTTCAAAACCCTTGGTTTTCTCATGAAAATATTGAATTTGCCCTTACGGAAACGTCAAATTCGTTAAAAAAAGAAAATCTTGAAAAATGGGTTGCAAAATATCCCGAACTGCAAAAGCAAAAAAACAATAAGCGGGTAGGTGTGATAACTGCCGGAAATATCCCGCTTGTCGGGTTTCATGATTTTTTGTCGGTACTTATAAGCGGAAATGTTTTTGTCGGAAAATTATCGTCAAAAGATGATAAACTGATGCCTGCAATTATAAAAATGCTGATTGAAATTGAACCGGAATTTAAAAAATGTATTTTTATTACCGAAGGTAAATTAGAGAATTTTGATGCCGTAATTGCCACCGGCAGCAACAATTCGGCACGCTATTTTGAATATTATTTCGGAAGGTATCCGCATATTATTCGCAAAAACAGAAACTCGGTTGCTGTTCTTGGCGGAAACGAAACCGACGAAGAACTGCAAGGGCTTGCCGATGATATTTTTTTATATTTCGGGTTGGGATGTCGAAGCGTTTCAAAACTTTTTTTGCCTGACGGATACGAGCTGAATAATATTTTCAGAAATTCATTGAAGCATAAAAATGTGATAAATCATAATAAATATGCCAATAATTACGACTATAACAGAGCAATTTATATGATGAACCGGATTGATTTTAAAGACAACGGCATTATGCTTATGAAAGAAGATATCGGCTATGCTTCACCGGTTTCGGTGGTGTATTACGAAAGCTATTCAAAACTTGATACCGTAAAAAAACGTTTGCAAACCGACAATGAAATGATACAATGTGTCGTTTCAAAAGAAAGACTTATTGATAATTCGGTATATTTCGGCGAAAGCCAGAAACCGCAGCTTTGGGATTATGCCGATAATGTCGATACAATTAAGTTTTTGACAGAACTATAATAAAAAATATGAATAATTTTTCTCGTTTTGAAAAATGGTACTCTTCTCATGTAATTGATAATCATAAAGAGAAGATTGCCGTTAAAATTAAAAATCTGGCTGATTACGGATGGGAAGTTTCTGTCGATTTCAAAAAGACATTGTATAAACACTTGAGAAACTTATACGAAAGTAAAAAAACATCAAACTATAATTACTATACCATAAAAGCAGAAGGTAAAGAATTTATTGCAAAAGGCGATTTTACAAAATTAGATTTTTTGCTCGGAAAGTTTTTGTATTACATAGGCAAGTCGGAAATCTATGATTATGAAAAGGACTTTTTTATGAGTCCTGATATCCGGAATTTTATTTTTGAAGACAGCGAGAATGATTTTATATTTCTGCATTATACCCCTGAAGAGGGAACTGCCCGAAAAATCATTGATACAGGATTCAGGTTTATAACATTTGATAAAACTACAACAAAAGTTCAAAATGATGTTGTTGATTTAAGTTATAATCATCTGATTCGTAAGCCGTTCGGAAAAAATATCCTTGTTATAAGGATTTCAAAAAAGCTTTATGAAAAATATTTGCCGTTAATTAACAAAAATCCGGACAAATTTTTGAAAACAGAAGAGATTTTGGTAAAAGAAAAAAAATATAATGAAGAGCGTGAAGAATTTTTATACACACTTCATAATAAATATATCAAAGGTTTTTTTAATTATACTACGGGTATAATTGTAAAAAATCCGGAGTTTGATTCCGGATTTGATTCTGATAATTTTATAAAAAATATACCCTCGGATTTATAACAAATCACTTGCAAGTTCTGCCAAGTAACTTCTTTCGCCTTTCATTAAGTTAATATGAACAAAAATATCCTGCCCCTTCATTCTGTCAGTTAAGTATGACAATCCGTTAGATTTTGAATCCAAATAAGGAGAGTCAATTTGATTTATGTCACCCGTAAAGACAATTTTCGTTCCTTCTCCGGCACGAGTTACTATAGTTTTAACCTCAAGAGGCGTAAGATTTTGAGCTTCGTCAATTATAAAATATGCATTGGACAAACTTCGTCCTCGCAAATATGCTAAAGGCGTAATAACAAGTTTTTCTTCCTTAAGCATCTCATCAATTCTTGCAAAATCTTTACTTTGTTTGCCGAATTGATGTTTAATTACCGTAAGATTGTCAAAAAGGGGCTGCATATACGGGCCGATTTTTGCTTTTTCGTCTCCCGGCAAATATCCTATGTCTTTGTTTGAAAGTGCAACAATAGGTCTGGCAAGCATAATTTGCTCGTAATCTCGACGTTGTTGCAATGCAGAGGCAAGAGCGAGGAGTGTTTTTCCTGTTCCTGCTTTTCCTGTTAATGTTATAAGTTTTATTTTGTCGTCAAGCAATGCTTCCATTGCAAAAGTTTGTTCGGCATTTCTCGGCTTTATACCGTAAGCTGTTTTTTTACTTACTTTTATAATCGTTTCTTCAACATAGTTGAATTTTGCCAAAGCACTGGAATTACTTCCTTTAAGTATGAAAAAACTGTTTATTCCGGGCTTGGGGTTAAGGTTAAACTCCGATAAAGGCAAACCCGCCTCTTCCTGATACATTCGCGAAATAAGTTTATCATCAACATTATCATATAAATTAACCTCTTTGTGAATATCTTCAATATTTCGAACTTTATCAGATTTGTAATCTTCGGCGTTTATGCCCAAAGACTTGGCTTTCATTCTCATATTAATATCCTTGCTGACCAGCACGACCTTTTTATCCGGGAAGTTTCTTCTGTAATAATCGGCGACGGCTATTATCCTGTGGTCGTTTATGTCTTCTGATAAAGACAGTTTCATCTCTTCGGAAAACGGTTTGCCGAGTTCTATTTTTAATTTTCCTTTTCCTTCTCCAAGCTCAATGCCTCCGTTAAAAAGGCTGTCTCCGGCAAGCTTGTCTAATTCTCTCATAAACTCACGGGCGTGATAATTAATTTCTTCGTTTCCTTTCTTAAATTTATCTAACTCTTCAAGAACGGTTATGGGAATAATTATATCATTATCTTCAAATTGCAGTAAACTTGTATAGTCATGCAGAATGACGTTGGTATCAAGAACAAAAGTTTTTTTAGCCATAATATTATTTTTTCAAAGTTTATTAAAGTCCAAATTTAAATATTCTTTTTCCGCTTTCAAAGTATTAATCCTTTTATTTTAATTTTGCGATTTAATTTAATAACCTGTTATTTTATTAAGTGGATTATACAGAAACAATAAAATATCTTTTCGGAAAGTTGCCTATGTATCAAAGGCAAGGCAAAACAGCATTTAAAAAGAACCTTAACAATATTTCCTTACTTTGCAAACACTCCGGAAATTCGCAAAATAAATTTAAAAGCGTACATATAGGAGGTACGAACGGCAAAGGCTCGGTTTCTCATATTTTAGCATCGGTTCTGCAAAAAGCCGGATACAAAACAGGTTTATATACATCGCCTCACTTAATAGATTTCAGAGAACGAATTAAAATTAACGGAAAAATGATTCCGGAAAAAGAAGTCATTGATTATGTTGAAAAAAATAAGTTTTTATTTGAAGACGTTCAACCTTCTTTTTTTGAAATGACCGTTGCTTTGGCTTTTAATTATTTTGCGGAACAAAAAACAGATGTTTCCGTAGTAGAGGTAGGTTTGGGAGGCAGGTTGGACTCAACAAATATCATAACCCCGTTAGTATCCGTTATTACAAATATAAGCTATGATCATACACAATTTTTAGGAGAAACACTGCGGGAAATTGCAACAGAGAAAGCCGGAATTATAAAAGAAAAAATACCTGTCGTTATCGGAGAATTTCACGAAGAAACTGAAAAAGTTTTTATTAACAAAGCAACGGAAAAAAATGCAGAAATTTATTTTGCAGATAAGGAATATTTTGTTGATTACAGTATGATGAGTACAGATTATAAGCAAATTTTAAATATTAAAAAAGGACAAAAAACTGTTTATCCGAATTTAAAGACAGATTTACTCGGTATATATCAAAAGAATAATATTATCACGGCTTTAAAAACGATTGATGTTCTGAAAAAAAGCTTTGAAATAAGCGATGAAGATATTTATTCCGGTATTACAGATGTTTCAGGTATCACTAATTTTAAAGGGAGATGGCAGGTTCTGAATTACAACCCGCTTGTTATTGCCGACTCGGGGCACAATAAAGCCGGTTTAAGTGAAGTGATAAATCAAATTTCGGAAATACCTTTTAAAAAACTTCACTTTGTTTTCGGAACGGTTAATGATAAAAATACCGGTGAGATATTAAATTTACTTCCGCCGTATGCCCGTTATTATTTTACAAAAGCAAAAATTCCCAGGGCATTACACGAGGATATTCTTTTGAAAAAAGCAAGAAAAGCAGGTTTGCAGGGGGATGCTTACAAAAGTGTAAATGAAGCGTTAAATGCAGCAAAAAAAAATGCAGAAAAAGAAGATTTGATTTTTATAGGAGGGAGCACGTTTATTGTTGCCGAAGCAATATAAAGAGATAATCACGACCTGATAATCGACATTCATAAAATAAATTCGATGATTTATGACAGATTTTGTTTATTTTGCGGTAAGGATTGTCTTGTTTTTTTCACTTAAATAAAACAGTGTTTAAATCTTAACCGAATCAAAATTGAATAAATAAAAAAAAATCGTTACTTTCGTAAATTAAATTTTAACAACTTCTATTTATATTAAAATACTATATGAAAATGTTCAGTCGCTTTTTTCTGGTTACATTTACGATGTTTTTAAGTTTCTGTGCAACATCGCAGGTATATTATAATGTTAATATAGCCTTGGCAGACCCCGAAAATGTTGATTCACTTGATTTAAACAATGCCGGGTTGTCAAACCTGCCGAAAGATATAGGTAAGCTTGAAAACCTTACATACCTGGATTTAAGTTTTAACGATTTAAAAAAGCTGCCTTCCGGATTTGCTAAATTATCTAAAC
Source organism: uncultured Chlorobiota bacterium (assembly GCA_947311125.1). Taxonomy (GTDB): domain Bacteria; phylum Bacteroidota; class Bacteroidia; order Bacteroidales; family JAADGE01; genus JAADGE01. Next base: position 12,068 of record CAMZKI010000041.1, on the reverse strand, counting down.
TTGAAACACTTATCATAGAAGAAAATAAACTGAAAGAGTTGCCGGGTAATTTCGGAAATCTGAAAAATTTAAAAATTCTTATTCTTACAAGTAATAAAATAGAGATACTGCCGAAAACCTTTACAGAACTGGAAAATCTGACCGTTCTCAATCTTTCGCACAACAGAATAATCGAAGTACCTAAAGAAATTTTAAAACTTCCTAACCTTAAAGAACTAAATCTTTCTTACAATAAAATTACAGAATTGCCTAATATGAGCAAACTTACGAGTTTGGAGGTTTTAGACCTGTCAAAAAACAAGTTTGTCGAATTTCCTAAAAGTATAGTAAAAATACCGAATCTTAAAATACTGAAGTTAAACAGAAATAAAATTCTTGCATTAAGTGAAAAAATTAAGGAAATGACTAATCTGCAGGAACTGGATATGGAATATAACAAGATGGATGCAATACATCCTGTTATTTATGAAGCAAACGGTATACAGAGAATAAATTTCGGGTTTAATAAGATAAAAGAGATACCTGCAGGCTTGCTTGAAATGGACACCTTGAAATACATAGATTTAAGAGGAAATAAGATTCCGGCAAAACAAATTAAAGAATTGCGGGATTCTTTGGTAAATTGCGATATTAATATGCGATTAAATACAAACGAACTGCAAAACGCAACAGAATACACCTCTCTTGAAGAGGCTCTTAAAAACCCTGAAAATGTTTATATCCTGACACTGATTAATACTCCCGTAATACCGCCGGAAATTGCAAAATTATCAAATCTCCAGTCGTTGAATCTTGAAGAGAACAATATTACAAAGATACCTTATCAGATAGGAGAGCTTACAAACCTGGAAATTTTAAAACTTGCAAGAAACAGTATTTCCGTTATTCCAAGTTCTATAAAACGTCTTAAGCATCTTAAAATGTTAGATTTAAGAGATAATGAAATAAAAAGTATTCCCAAACAAATAGGAGAACTTAAAGAATTGCAATATATTGACTTAAGACAAAATAACTTAACATCTTTGCCTGAAGAGATATGTAATATAACCAATTTAGAAGTTCTCAGTATAGAATCTAACAGCATAACATCGCTGCCGGAAAATATAGGTAATCTGAATAAAATGGTTACCCTTTATGCAGCTAAAAATAAGATTAAAAGTTTGCCGAAAAGCATAGGAAGATTGAAAAATTTAACAGAACTGGATATAAGTCAAAATGTAAACCTCAGTTCATTACCGCCGGAAATAGGACAAATGGAAAATCTTATTAAACTTTCGGCAGGGAATAATAACCTGAAAGAAATTCCTGAAGAGATAGGAAATATAAGAAACCTGTCGGATATTAATCTTCACGGAAATTTTTTAACATCTTTACCGCAAAGCTTAAACAATTTGGAATACCTTATAATTTTAGACATCAGTTCAAATAAATTCGAGACCTTTCCTGAGGTTGTAACGGAAATACCTAATTTAAACAAACTTTCCGTAAGTGATAATAAACTTAAAACTTTACCGCCGGAAATAGGTAATCTTATTTTTCTTGAGGAACTTGATTTGTTCGGAAATCAACTGACGGAGCTTCCTCCGGAAATTGGTAATATGGAGTCACTTTCGGTATTGAACCTTTTTGGTAATCAAATAAAGAAAATGCCTGAAGAAATAGCTAACTGCCTAAGTATACGCTTGATAGATTTAAGAATGAACCCTGTTAACGAAAGTGATAAATATAAAATAAGAACCTATGTAAACGGAGCAGAAGTCAGATTTTCCGATTAATCAAGACTTAATCCGGATTTTTCTGAATCAGTCATAATCTTTGTGTATTTTTCCGGGCTTAAATCTAAAAAAAAGTAGTGAACCGGATTAACAGGCTTATTGTTATATTGAATTTCATAATGTAAATGCGGTATCAAAGTTTTTCCTGTCATACCCGCAGTTCCTATTTTTTCTCCTCTTTTTACCTTATAACCGGTTTTTACGAATATTTTGTCTAAGTGTGCATAAATTGTTTTGTAGCCGTTTTGATGGTCTATGACAATTCTTTTTCCCAGTCCTCTTTTTCTCCCCGATTTTATAACCTTACCGTTTGCCGCAGAAAAAACAGCAGTGCCTTCAGGAACGGCAAAGTCAATACCCGGATGAAAAACCAAAGATTTATAAACTTGATCTATACGCTTTCCGAAACCGTAAACCGGATATTTTAAAAACGGATTAAAAACCGGTTGTATCGCAGGAACGTTGTCAATGTCTTCTTTTTGTATTAATTTTGTTAAAGAACCGTATTCTTTTTTTGTGTTTTCCGCAATTTTAAAATTTCGTTTTATCCTTATCTTGTTCGTATCAATAATAGATTTTGTGTCAGTCCTTGAAAATTTTGTGTCAGGATTTTTATTTTCAAATATTGAATTGTCAGGTAAACTTTTAAAAACCGATTGGTAAATTATCTCATCTTTTTTTATTAATTCTTTTAAGTATTTGTCGTTCTGTTTTTTACGTTCTAGAAGTAAGTTGTATTGCTCTGTCAGTATTTTATTCTCACGAGCTTTTTGCTTTTTAATATTTATGTCGAAAAACAAAACATAAATGAAGAATATTGTTATTGCAATAATTACGGCTCCCACAAAAATTGACAAAAGGTTGATAAGTAATTTTTGCTTTTTTGTTCTGTCGCTGCTTTCAAACTCAAGAGTTTCAGGGTTATATTTGTATTTTCCGTCTGCCATCATTTATATTTTTTGCAAAGTTAAAAAAACTATATCGTAAAATTCAATAATTGTAAAATTTCAATTTATTTGACTATTTTTGCATAGTATGTTTTTTGACTTAAAATTATAACGGAGTTAATGATGAAATTTAAACAAATTATATCTTTTCTTTTTCAAAAGCAATTTCTCATGCATTACGGAATTGCAGCAGGCACAATAATCATAATACTATCCGTAACATTTTTAGGCTTAAGGATTTCAACAAATCACGGAGAAGTGCTTTCTGTTCCTGACTTTACGGGCATGACGGTTAAAAAAGCAAATGAAATTGCAAACCGAAAAAATATTAAAATAGAAGTTATAGATTCGGTTTACAGCGGACAAGGAAGAAGAGGAACGATAATAGATCAAAACCCTCCTCCGGATATTAAAGTTAAAGAAAACAGAAAAATTTTTGTTACGATAAAATCTGTTATGCCTAAAATAATTAAAATGCCCGATTTTGTTCATGCAACATTGGTGCAGGCAAAAGCAGATATTGAAACCTACGGCTTAAGAATAGGACAAATAATATACGAGCCTTCAATATTTGATAATGTTGTTTTAGAGCAGAGATACCGCGGCTTAAAAATTGAACCCGGAGCAGACATTCCGCAAGGAGCGGAAATAGAGCTTGTTTTGGGCAAGTCATCAGATATGGGGAATACCGTAACCCCTGATTTATACGGGCTTACATTGGAAGAAGCGGAGCTTGAAGCAGCAGAATTTATGCTTAATATAGGCACTGTTTTATATGACGAAACCGTTATTACCTATACTGACAGCACTCTTGCAAAAATTATAAAACAAAGACCTGAACCGGGAATTTCATTTAAGCCGGGAGATCAGATAGATATTTGGTTAAGTATGAATACCGATTCAATATATGATAATTAATAAAATATATCATTCGCTTTTTCGTTATCCTTATACATTTATAATTTTTTTATTTTAATGAGAAATATTCTGGTACCGGTGTTGTTGCTGCTTTATGCAGAGAGTTTATTTTCTCAGGAGTATACTGTTTTTTTGAACGGTAACCCGCAGATTCAAAAAATTGCAGATAAAAATTCGGCTGTTTATAAAAAAAATAAATCCCTGAAAAGTATCGCAGAATTACCCTTTTGGGATGATTTTTCAGAAAATAAAATATATCCTGACACATCTCTGTGGACAGATAATCAGGTGTATATTAACAGAACCCTTTCTGTAAATCCTCCTTCTTTAGGGGTTGCAACTTTAGATGCGGTTAACTCTGCGGGACAAGTTTATGACTATGCAAATTATAATGAACCGTTTTTTGCGGATACACTTACGTCAAAACCCGTTAATCTTAATTATCCCGGAAATAATACAATTTTTTTGAGTTTTTTTTATCAGCCGCAAGGTGTAGGAGATGCTCCCGAAACCGAAGATTCTCTGTTGCTGGAATTTTATGCTCCGGAAGAAAATAAATGGAATACGGTTTGGGCTGCAGCCGGAAGTCCAAATAAAGATTTTGAATTGGTAATGATACAAATTAATGACAACAAATATTTGAAATCGGGTTTTCAGTTCAGGTTTAAAAATATTGCAAGTTTCGGAACCTCAACCTATCCGAGCTTAGCAACAAATTGCGATTTCTGGAATATTGATTATGTTTACCTTAACAAAGACCGAAATATAAATGATACAGTATTTCACGATATTGCTTTTACATCACCGTTGCATTCACTTTTAAGCAATTATGAAGCAGTCCCGTGGGAACATTTTAAAACAACGACATCTCAAACACTAAATAATAATATTGACATTTCTTTCAGAAACAATGATGATGTGATGAGGCTTATAGACAGCCTTAATTTTTCAATGAAAGATTTAACGGGAACATCAGGGGAGCAGTATTGGAAAGCCGGAACGTATACACCTTCTCCGTTTTCTGATTATGGCGTAATTTTGTCCGGTCAACCGTTTGTTTTTTCTTATAATAATGCTGATACGTCAGATTTTTTACTTACTGCAGAAATAATTACAGATTCCTATGACTCGGTAAAAAATAATAAAGTCTCTTACGTTCAGAAATTTAAAGATTATTATGCTTATGATGACGGAAGTGCTGAAGCCGGCTACGGTATTTACGGAAACGGAACAAAATACGGACAAGTAGCCCTTAAATACTCTCCGCTTAAATCCGGATATTTAACTGGAGTTGATATGTATTTTACACAAGCATTTCAAAACGGAAGTCAAAAATATTTTTGGATTTATATTTGGAAAGCAGGACAAGACGGAAAACCCGGAGACACAATAAAAACATTTGAAGGCATAAAACCTGAATACGAAAACGAAATAAATAAATTTCATAAATATATTTTTGACGAGCCTGTTTTGATTGAAGGTGATTTTTTTATAGGATGGACACAAACAACTGAAGATAAATTGAATATAGGCTTTGACTTTAATACAGACAACAGTGCTAAAGCTTTTTATAATATCTCCGGAGAATGGCAACAATCTGCAGAAATCGGAAGTTTAATGATAAGACCCGTATTCGGAGATATTGCCGGTAACATAGAATATGACGAAAAAAAGACACTGACCGTTTATCCGAATCCCGTAAAAGATATTGTAAAACTTAATTTTAACAGAAGTCCGGGTAAAACGTATTATCTTCAGGTTTTTGACATTCAGGGCAAGTTGATTTATTATAACGGTAACTTTAAGCAAGATTATTTTTATGCCCGAAATATGAAAAACGGAATATATTTAATAAAAATAACAGACAATAATTCAGAAATGTTTACCGCAAAATTTATTAAACAATAATTTTATATTAAAGTCAGATTAAAAATATGAAAAGAGCAGTATTCCCCGGCTCATTCGATCCGTTTACCGTAGGACACGAGTCTGTTGTTAAAAGAGCTTTGAGTTTTTTTGATGAGATAATTATAGGAATAGGGTATAATTCCGAAAAAAAAGGTTTCTTTTCGGCAGAAAACAGAATAAAAATTATTGAAAAGGTTTTCGAGTCTGACAGTCGCGTTTTTATTAAGAAATATAATAAACTTACCGTTGATTTTTGTAAAGATGAAAATGTAAAATTTATTTTACGCGGCTTAAGAACAGCAGCAGATTTTGAATATGAAAGAGCAATTGCTCAAATGAACAAATTTTTAGATGAAGGCATCGAAACGGTCTTTTTACTTACCGAAGCTGAGCACACACCCGTGAGCTCTACCGTATTACGCGAGATTTTAAGATATGGAGGAGATGTGAGCAAATTTATTCCCGAATGTGTTGATATTAAAAAATATATGTAATTTTTTCCTGATTTGAATTTTTTATTGTAAATTTAGTGAAAACTGAATTTGCAAAAATATGTCTGAAGAGGCTTTGTATTATACACAATTAAGCGACAAGAAAGTAAAGTGTTTGCTGTGTCCTCACAATTGCCTTATAGTTGAAGGTAAAGCGGGAATTTGCAATGTCAGAAAAAACGAAAACGGCAAATTAATATCTTTAAATTACGGTCAGTTATCGGCAGTTCACCTCGACCCTGTTGAGAAAAAACCTTTATATCATTTCTTTCCCGGAAAAAACATCTTATCTGTAGGAAGTATCGGCTGTAATTTAAAGTGTAATTTCTGTCAAAACAGCAGTATTTCACAAGTCGAAAAAGGAAAAGGAGTAAGGGTTACCGTATATAAGCCCGAAACTATAGTTAAATATGCTTTGAAAGCAAGAAATAATATCGGTGTTGCATACACATATAACGAACCTGTTGTTTGGTTTGAATTTATGGAGGAAACATCCGAGAAGATAAGGAAAGAAGGAATGAAAAACGTTATGGTTTCAAACGGATACATAAATCCTGAACCTTTAAAAGACTTGCTGCCTTTAACAGATGCTTTTAATATTGACCTGAAAGCTTTTTCCGATACTTTTTACAGAAAGCAGGCAAAAGCCTCTTTACAGCCTGTGCTGAATACTTTGCGACAAATTGAAAAATCGGGGAAACATCTTGAAATAACAAATTTAATCATTCCCTCGCTTAATGATGATATGTTTGATTTTGAAGAAATGCTTAAAACAATATCGGAAACAGTAGGGAAAAATACCGTTTTGCATCTTTCAAGATATTTTCCTTCTTATAAGTCGAAAATTCCTCATACGCCCAAAGAAACTTTACTTAAGTTGTATAATAAAGCAAAAGAATATCTCAACTTTGTCTATCTCGGAAATATTATCTCTGAAGAAGGAAATGATACAAGATGCCCCGTATGCAATAAAATTGTAATTGCACGAACATTACGTTATACAAGGTTTCCCGGATTAAAAGACGGAAAATGCCTGTTTTGTAATGCCGATATTCCCGTAATTCAATAAAATAAGATTAAATTTCTCGCTCTTTTTCTTTGAAATTTATTCCGAATTCCTTAAGCTCTTCTAATATCGGGTCGTATATGCTTTTTGAAATAGGAATTTGTATCCCTTTTTCTTTTATTTTTCCCGTTAAAATCATTTTTACGGCGATTCCCACCGGCAGACCTACTGTTGACGACATCGCGGTATGCACGTGGTCTTCACCTTCAATTACCATAGAGGAGCAAATTTCTTTCTTTTTACCGTTTATTTCGTACTCAAATTTATGCTGCATAACCAGCATATCTCTGTCTCGCTCTTCAAATTTCCATTTTTCTTCCAAAAGTTTTTGAAGAATCTGTGCCGGTGTTGCATTTTTCAGACCGATTTTTTTGTTTTCAAAAATACCGAGCCATCTTAATTTATACATAACAGAGGAGTCCTCGTCAATATTTAAATATTCCGAAATTTTTTCTTCAGTTGTTAAATTCGGATTATACTTTAAAAATGTATTTACAAAATCATTGTAGGTCATATTTTCCGAGTCTTCCAAGGTGTAGGTGTCATCGGTAGCACCAAGCTGCACAAAAACATTCCATGCTTTACAGAAGCCCGGGCGTCTCATAGTTCCTCTTATCATTGTGGGAATATCGTCTAAACCGTAAGAATGTCTGTATTTTAACGAATCTCTGTTAGGGTATACTTCAAATTCTCCGTATCCGTCAACATAAGTTCTTTCCGTTCTTTTAAAAAGCTGGTGGTAAGGTATATATTTATATTTTTTATTTCTGATAATTTTTGCAGCGGGTCCTTGTCCTGCCACGACAACATTTCTCGGGTTCCATGTAAACTTATAATTCCATGGATTATTATCAAAATCAGGGGCTACCAAACCTCCGGTATATGAACGAAATGCCGTGATTTTCCCGCCCGTTTCTTTTATTCTGTCAATTATTTGCATTGCCGACATATGGTCAATGCCGGGGTCAACCCCAATTTCGTTCAGAATCAAAATGCCGCTTTTTTCGACATCTTTTTTCATTTCTTTTAAACTGTCGGAAACGTAAGATGCCGTAACCATATCTTTCTTATACTTTATGCAGGATTCGGCAGGTAAATGATGCATTCTTGCCGGAAGCATCGATATTACTATATCTGCATTTTTTATCTCTTCGCTTCTTTGCCTTTCGTTAAAAATATCAAATTTAACGGCTTCCGCATTTTTATGATTCTTTAATTTTTCTTTTACCGTATCAACGGAAACATCACCGACACGCAATTTCCAGTTATGTTTTTCAGAATTTTCAAGCAAGTATTTTATTAAAGTTGATGCAGATAATCCTGCTCCTATAAGAAATATTTTTTTCATTACTTTTTAATATTTAAAATTTGTGCTAATGTAAATTTCATTTTTTTATTAATGAAATTATTTTTCACGGTTGTTAAACATACCTTATTTTTTCGCAAGGGTCTGATATTTGATAGTTGCTGCGGCTATGATACGTTTTTACGGAATAACAAAAAAATATAGGTATTTTCAGTCGTAAAAACTTTTGAAGTTTATGGTTTAAACTTTTACCTTTGAACTTTTCAGAAAAAGTTATTTTTTATGAAGCCTGTAGAAACCCCCTTGATGAAACAATATAACCGAATTAAGTCCAAACATCCGGATGCAGTTCTGTTGTTTCGTGTAGGTGATTTTTATGAAACATTTTCTGATGATGCAATAAAAGCTTCCGAAATTTTGGGTATTACCCTTACAAAAAGAGCAAACGGTGCAGCATCCTATGTGGAGTTGGCAGGATTTCCATATCATGCACTTGATACATATTTGCCGAAACTTGTGCGAGCGGGGCAAAGGGTTGCAATTTGTGAGCAGCTTGAAGACCCTAAAAAAACAAAAAAAATAGTAAAAAGAGGTGTTACCGAATTAGTAACTCCCGGTGTTACAATAAGTGACAATATTCTTAACCATAAAGAAAATAATTTTCTTGCGGCGGTTCATATAGAAAATCAAATTACGGGAGTTGCGTTTTTGGATATTTCTACAGGCGAATTTTATCTTGCACAAGGGAACAATCGATATATTGATAAGCTGTTATCAGGTTTTTCTCCTAAAGAAGTTCTTTACGAACGCAGCAAATACGAAAAATACAAAGAAATTTTCGGAACTAAATATTACTCATACAAGCTTGAAGACTGGGCTTTTACTGAAAGCACTTCTGAAGAAAGATTACTGAAACAGTTCGGAACAAACTCTTTGAAAGGTTTCGGAATACACAATTTTTCATACGGAATAACAGCGGCAGGTGCAATACTGCAATATTTAGACTTGACTGAACACCGTGACATAAAGCATATTACAAAAATATCAAGAATTGAAGAAGAGAAATATGTTTGGTTAGATAAATTCACAATTCAGAATTTGGAACTGTTTAATGCAGCGGGTGAAAAAGCAAAATCTTTACTTGATATTATTGATAATACGGTATCTTCTCCGGGCTCCAGGCTGTTGAAACGATGGTTGGCTTTTCCTCTTAAAGATGTAGATTTGATTAACGAAAGGTTGAGTCTGACAGAGTTTTTTATTAATAACGATGAAATTTCCGAAAAAATTAAAAAGTTGATAAAACAAACAGGAGATATGGAGCGAATGAGTTCTAAAATTGCTTCGCAACGCATAACTCCGAGAGATGTCAGTCAGCTTAAAAATGCACTCTTTGCCGTTGAAGAAATAAAGAATATTTGCAATAATTCGGGTGAGCATAAACTAAAAAAAATTGCAGAAACACTTAATCCGTGTTTTATTGTCAGGGACAGAATTGAAAAAGAAATTAAAGACGACCCGCCTACTGCCGTAAACAAAGGAAATGTTATAAAAGAAGGAGTGTCTGCCGAGCTTGATGAGTTGAGAAATATCGCTTTTTCGGGAAAAGATTATTTGGACAATATGCAGCGTAATTTAGCTTATCAAACAGGCATTGCGTCTTTAAAAATTGGGTTTAATAATGTATTCGGATATTATTTTGAGGTAAGGAATAAGTATAAGAATATGGTGCCTTCGGAATGGATAAGGAAACAAACTCTTGTTAGCTCCGAAAGGTACATAAATCAGGAACTAAAAGAGTATGAAGAGAAAATTCTCGGTGCGGAAGAAAAAATCCTTGCTCTTGAAACAGAACTTTACAATAATTTAATTAATGATTTATCAAATTATTTGGCACCCGTTCAGGAGACAGCCGGAGGGATTGCGAGACTTGATGTTCTGATTACCTTTGCCGAAAATGCACGAGAAAATAATTATTCAAAACCTGAAGTTAACGATGGCAATAAAATTGAAATAAAAAAAGGCAGACACCCTGTTATAGAAAAACAGATACCTATTGACGAGAGTTATATTCCCAATGATGTTTTTCTTGATGATAAAGAGCAGCAAATAATAGTAGTTACCGGGCCTAATATGGCAGGAAAATCAGCCTTGCTGAGACAAACGGCATTAATCGTTTTATTGGCTCAAACCGGCTCTTATGTCCCTGCCGAAAAAGCAGAAATAGGTTTTACGGATAAAATATTTACAAGAGTAGGGGCTTCAGATAATATTTCTTCCGGAGAATCAACTTTTATGGTTGAAATGAACGAGGCTGCCGGTATTTTGAATAATATGTCCGAAAGAAGCTTAATTCTTTTTGACGAACTCGGCAGAGGAACAAGTACTTATGACGGTATCTCTTTGGCTTGGTCTATTATAGAATATATTCACGAGCATCCGACGGCAAAAGCAAAAACGTTATTTGCAACTCATTATCATGAGCTTAATGAAATGGAGAAATCTTTTTCGCGAATTAAAAATTATAATGTTTCCGTTAAAGAAGCTGACGGTAAAATTATTTTTCTGCGAAAGCTGAAAAGAGGCGGAAGCGAACACAGTTTCGGTATTCATGTAGCAAGGCTGGCAGGAATACCCAAGAGTATTCTGAAACGAGCCGAAGATATTCTTAAAGAGTTGGAAAAAACCCACCGAAAAGAAGATATTATAGAAAAAACAGGGGAAATAGCAGCACATCGGGAAGGACTGCAGCTTACAATGTTTCAATTGGATGACCCTGTTCTTAAACAAATAAGAGATGAGATAATAAATCTGGATGTTAATAACTTAACGCCGGTAGAGGCTTTAAATAAATTGAATGAAATTAAAAAGTTTCTTAACTTGTAAGTTTATTTTCTGAAGCTATTATATCTTAAAATACCAGCTTATGTTCAGCCATATTGCATTATCTGAGATTTTATTTAAAAAGTTGTTTATTCGGTAATCCAAACCGATTTCAATTTTATTGCTGTTTTCTATTTCATAACCTAACAATGATACGGCTCTTATTTCAGAGCTTGTTATATTATCGGACAGTTTCATTAAATATTCGGTACTTGCCTTTATATAAAACTCGTTCGGGTCAATTTTATTTCCGTTTAAAGGTTTTTCAAAACTGAGCCTGTACCTGAAACGATATGATATTATATCAGATTTTAAAGTTTGGTCGGCAGACAGGCGATGCCCGATTCTTGAAGCATTCAAATTTTGGACAACGGAGAACTGCTGAATAATCTGATGCGAAAGGTTCTTTTCTTCGGCTCGCATTCTGTATCCTAATACAAATGATTTATATGGTGTTCTTTTTAAAGAAATTAATGCGGAAATATCCGTCAGTTTATGGTTGTAATTAAATTCAACATCACTGCCGTCAGTTTTTTCAAAGAAAACCTCTCTTAGCTCAATGATGTTTACTAATTTTAAGTTTTTCGGTAACTTTACGGATATTACTGTTTTCGGCAAGACTCCTGCCGAAGTTTTGTTTTGTGCGTTAATATTGCTTATTGCCGTAATTATCAGAAAAAAAAATATGGTTAATCTCACTGCTCTTATTTTATCAAAAATCTAAATTATCCGTCGGTCTGCTTATTATTTCCGAAACTTTCAGAATGTTTCCGT
>CAMZKI010000040.1 GCA_947311125.1 uncultured Chlorobiota bacterium | reverse complement strand
TTAAATATTTTAAAATTACAATAATACATTTTTGCTACATATATACATATGATAATTATCATATAAAAAGAAATGTTTGTTGCAAAAAAAGAACCGCCGACCTTATTTAATTATAAGACCGGCAGTTTTGCATAACTATCTTATTTAGGCCAAGTATAAGACCACGGATAAGTTAAAGGATTACCGGTATAACCTCGAGGATTATGCCGCCTCCAACCGCATCCCCATGTATTGTGACAGTTCAAATAGCAATAACCTGTATTAGTAGCAGTGAAGAAAAAAGCACCAGTCTGAGATGTAAATAAACCCACATCATTATCAGCTTTACTCCCTGAACCGTAAACGAGATTTATGAGTCCTCGTTCTCCGGCATCATATGAGTTATGCACGTCATGACATAATATACACGGAGTATCCTCACCTCTGATATGCGTATCATGTAAATCATCAAATGCATCATTTTGATTGGGAATAAGTGATGTGTTATGACAATCCCAACATAATTGATAATCGCCGTCAACATTGTTATCCCAAGGGTTACACGAATTTGAAGTTGAACTGCCGCTTTTATCATATTTTCCTTTAATCATTGTGTAAATTCCGGTATAAGTGTCTTCGGGTGTCCCGTCGGCACCGTGATGTTGATGACATGCACTGCAGTCTTCAACCGTTCCGACATAATTTGGCTCTCCTATGTTTATAACCTGGTCGTGACGAGAATTTACATAAGCTGATTTATCCCACCCTGTTCCGTAAGAAGTTGACGGGAAAGTAATCCCTGCGGGAGGAGCCCCGTCGTGGCAACGTAAACAAAAATCTCTGTCTCCGTTAACGGTTTGAGTCCATAATATATCAGTATTGTCAGGGTCACTTGTTGGATTTGTTGCCGTATTTTGGTGCGGGTTGTGGCAACTTACACATTCAAGTCCCGAGTTTGTCCCTAATTGCGGAACTTCGTCAACTTGATGCGTATGTGTTCTGTTAAATTCAGATTCAATATCAGTGGTTGCGGCACCGGCGGCACTGTGGCAGTTTTCACAAAATTCTTCTTCGTCATTCATAGGGTCGGGAGAAGCATCTGCCGTGTAATCAAAGGGTCCCAGTAAACTTCTTTTATTTGAGCCGTGCCCGTTATCATGACAATCAAGACAAGTGTAAGGACTTGATTTATGAGAAGAGTTTGTCCACAGTGTTTTATCAATAACCGGAACGCTGACACCGTCACTGAAAGGTGTTAAATTTCCGTTTCTGCCGTCGGCATCATGACAATTAAGACAAAAATCCTCAACACTTGCTTTATTTGCCGGATTGTAAGTAATTATATTCAAATATCCTTGATCGGGATCAAAAAGTTTAACTTCTCCGTTTTTGTGATCTCCCATATAATGACATTTTAAGCAATCGCTAACATTAGGAATACTTCCGAATACGTGATGAGATGACCTTTTAAAATCGCCCCCGGTGCCGGTACCGTCCCCGTTGCTGTCAACAATTTGTCTTCTTCCTCCTGCAGGTCCGACTCCGGGTTTATCCTGAACGGTATTATGACAATCAAAACAATCAGACTGTGCATAAAACGCATTTTCGTGCGGATGACAGGATATGCAGGACTGTGTTGCAGGAACGTGTCCGGCATCCGATGTTCCTCCGGATGTGTTTGTATAATGGTCTGTTAAAGTATGGCATACTTCACAAACTCCGTCAAAAGCACCCGTAGCATCGGCATAATTGTCCGGACTTGTATTTGCCGTAAATACAACAGTTTGAGCTCCGTTATTCGGAGTATTAATCACATCTCTTACCAAATAGATATTATTTGAATTATTTTGGTGAGCATAGTGACATGTAACGCATGTCATGCCTTCATGGTCAAGAGATGTTCCGAAATTTTTATAGACATGGCAAGATGAACATAAGTTTGCATCGTTTGCCATTCTAAGTATATTCCCGTCATTTACGGGAGAATAATGTATTTGATGGCAACTTGAACATTCAACATTCGAGCCGGGTGTAAGTATTGGCAATGACGGAGAAGACAGAAAACGAGAATCTGCACCGTTATATAAAACTCCTACAGGATGACTGCCTCTGTTATTTACGTTATCATCAGCATATCTGCCGAGATTTCTTGCCGTATGACAGTTTTTACACATTGCATCTCCGGTATTATCAATTCTTAAAAAAGGCGGAAATGTTTGTGAATGTTGATTATGGCAGGTTGAACAAATAATAGTATCGTTTACGACTCTTTTCAGCATCTCCGGGTCTGTCGTTAAATTTGCCGCATAAAGTGCATTTACGGCAGGGACATCCCATGCGTGAGAAGTTCCTGATGTTCCGGGTTTTGCTTTATCTGAAACGGAAAAAGGTTTTGCACTTGCCGAACCTGCCGAATTATGACAACTCATACAGAGGTTTGCATTTCCCTGAACAGATGTTAATGTAAGCCCCGGACTTGTATGTGTTATATGACAGGAGTTACAGGTAAAATTATGCGGTGCATCAGATGCCGGTTTTAGGCTTGT
>CAMZKI010000039.1 GCA_947311125.1 uncultured Chlorobiota bacterium | reverse complement strand
GGTAGACGCGCATGGTTGAGGGCCATGTTCCGATCTTCGGAGTGCAAGTTCGATTCTTGTTCCGGGCACTAGGCTCTGCTTTTTTGCAGAGCTTTTTTTCTAAAAAGGATAACGTTCAATCATTAAAATAATTGATATTCCGAAAGCTGCTCCCGCTGTTATTAAGGACAAGTCTCTTCGCGGCACTTTCAGGAATTTTACCAAAGTTGTGGCCAAGGTCAGATATACGGCAACAATAATAATTTGTCCGACTTCCAGCCCTATATTGAAAGCAAATAAGGGAGATACTATATTTTCTTCGTTACCGAGTAATTCTCTCAGATAATTTGAAAAACCTAAACCGTGAATTAAGCCGAAAAACATTGCCAATGTATACTTTATATGATGAATTCTTTTTCCTGTTTTTTGTTCATTATAAAAGAAATCTAAAAATGCAGAAATAAAAATAGTTAAAGGAATCAAAAATTCTATTAAATCAGACGGAATTTTAATAATTCTTAAAGTTGCTAATGCTAATGTTACGGAATGCCCTATAGTAAAAGCCGTTATCAAAATTATAACTTTTTTGCTGTCCTGAAGCAGATATACTGCAGCCAAAGCGGTCAGAAAAAGGATGTGATCATATCCGTTTAAATCAGTTATATGCTCAACTCCTAAGTTAAAATACATTGAAAACATAATATCTCTTTTTAAATAAATAATATTAAGCTTACAGCCATTACCATCATACCGGCAATGAGACCATATATTGCAGAATGCGGCTGACCGTATTCGCGAGCTGTAGGCAGAAGTTCGTCTAATGAAATAAAAACCATAATTCCTGCAACTGCTGCGAATAATATACCGAAAACAGTATCATTTAAAAAAGGCATCAGCACCGCAAATCCTATTATTGCTCCGACAGGTTCTGCTAATCCGGACAAAAAAGAATACCAAAATGCTTTTTTCTTGCTTCCCGTGGCATAATATAAAGGTATTGAAACTGCAATACCTTCCGGAATGTTGTGAATCGCTATTGCTACGGCAATGGCAATACCGAGAGCAGGATCTGTTAAGGCTGCCGTAAAAGTTGCCAGTCCTTCCGGGAAATTATGAATTGCTATGGCAACAGCAGAAAGCATACCCATTTTCAAAAGTTTCTTTTTTTTGGCTGCTTCAACTTTATCTTCAACATTTTCGATTTTATGTATTTCGTGAGGATTTTCAAACTCCGGAATAAGTTTATCTATGATTGCTATAATAAACATTCCTCCGAAAAATCCGGCAACGGTATACCAATTTCCGATTTTGTCGCCGTAAACTCCGGTAAGACTTATTTGTGCCTTTGAGAAAATCTCTACCATTGATACGTAAATCATTACTCCGGCTGAAAATCCTAAGGATACCGACAAAAATTTAGTGTTAGTTTTTTTTGCAAAGAAAGCTAAGGCACTTCCTATACCGGTTGATAGTCCGGCAAACAGGGTCAGTAAAAATGCTTGTATTATAGTTTCGTTTGTCATTATTATTGTGTAAATAAAAGTTTTTTTACAGCTGCAACTTTTTCGTTAAGAGGTAAATATCCGTCAATTTTATGAATTTTGTGCCCGTCTTTTTCCATTTTACGAAACCATGTCATTTGCCTCTTTGAAGACTGATGAATTGCCGTTTCAAGTTTTTTAAACATCTCATCATAGGATACTTCTTTTAGAATATATTCTGTTATATATTTATATTCCAATCCGTAATATTTCAGCGTATCAACCGAAACATTCGCTTCCATCAAATTCTCAACCTCGGTAATCATACCGTTTTGCAAGCGTTCTTTTAATCTTTGCGTTATCCTTTGCCGTCTCGAATTTCTGTCAAAAACAATCTGAATATTCAAACTTTTTATTTTAGGAAACCAAAAATCAATATCTTCATTTTCTCGGTAATATAAAGCTATTTCGACTGCTCTTATAAGGCGTTTACGATTTGATGTATCGCTCCTGTTATGAAGTTCTTTGTTTTGTTTCAGAATTTCAATCAGTTCGTTATCAGTCTTTTTCTCAAGCTCTTTCTTCAGGTTATCATCGTGCGGAACATTAATTAGTTTATAGCCTTTAAGAACGGCATCAATATACATTCCTGTCCCGCCGCATAAAACAGGAAGTTTGCCTTTTTTTTTCAAATTAAGATAAACTTTTAAAAAGTCTTTCTGATACTCGAACACATTATATTTATACCCGGCTTCGACAATATCAATCAAATGATAAGGAATGTTTTCCTCTTCAACAAGATAATCCTTTAAATCTTTTACCGTAAAACTCTTTTCTTCTTTGTCTTAATTTTTTCGTTTCTCTCTCTTTCTTTCTCTGTATTTTTTTCTTTGTCAGTTTTCTGTCTCTGTCTTTGTAACTCTCATTCTCTATATCAGAATCTCTTTTTCTCTATGCGTCTATCTGCTTGCTTGGTTATCTGGTTGTGTGTGTATTTGTGTTTGTATGTGTGTGTGTCTGTTTCTCATTGTCTACCTCTGTCTTACTGCGTCGGATTGTCTGTGTGTATGTCTCTTTCTTTCTCTCTCTTTCTCTCTTTCTCTCTCTCTCTCTCTCTCTCTTTTTT
>CAMZKI010000038.1 GCA_947311125.1 uncultured Chlorobiota bacterium | reverse complement strand
TTTTTGATGCTTCTTTTTTTTTCTGATTTTTTTTCTGTCCGGTATTTTAATCTGATTTCTTTATCTTTTATTGCCGGTTTATTTTTATAAGGAACAAAATCATAGCGAATTTGTTTTCCGTCCCACCATATAGGCTGTCCCGAATTGTTAGTATCATTCTCATTAAACATAAAATCGTCAAGCTTTTTATCAAATTCAGAGGATAAAACTTCTTTAGGGTTGTCGGGATTTTCATATCCTTTTCTTACGGCAACTGCAATCCATGTGAACTGTGTGTTACTTTTGCCTTTATTATTTTCGGCCACGATAAATCCGTGAGATTTTAAACTTTTAATATGTAATCCCGCTGATTCTCCTATTGGCGTAACAGTAACAATTACAGGAGCTTTATTCGATATTAAATCTAAATATTTTTTATCGAAATCGATACTTGCTTTTCCGCCGGAAAGTTGTCCGATGCCTCTCATATAGATATCAGCACTTGCAGAAACCGGAACGTAAGTCGGAATTTTTTCTCCTTTTTCGTTGTCGGAAAGTGAGACAATAAGATTATTTGTGTATGTTTTGCCGTCGATGTAAAGAGAGTATCGGTTTCCTTTTACTGCCATTCCGTAAATATTTCCGCGAATCCAAGCTCCCATTAAATCTCCGTATCCTCCCATGCCGATTCCTGTGTGTAAAGATTCTTTTCCTGTACCTGTTCCTGCTCCGTATGTATTATCATAATAAAGTCCGTAAGTTGTCCCGCTTGAACTTTCATAACCTAAACTTGCCCAAGCATATCCCGGAGTAACGTCGTCATATAAAGTTCCGAGGACACCACCTGTTCTTCCGTTATCATCATCCCATGAGAAACCGGAAATTCCGAAAGTATATGAATCCCCGTAAGGATTATAACCCTCTATTGCTTGATTTGTATATGTATGCCAATAATTAGTGCCGTTATTTAAAGAGGATCTTGTTCTTCTGGCATAGATAGCAGACTGACCATCGGTTAAAGACGTTTCATTGTGGTAGAAGTAGTTTGCAACGGTCAGAGAATTTCCCAGTATTCCGTAGCTGTTTGCCGCAGCATTAACATTGTCATAAAAATATCCGAAAATACCGTAACCGCTGTCTGAACCTCCTATTATTCCGTCTCCGTTACCGGAGTAAACTATGTTTGTAAGTCCTGCACCAAGTCCGAGAACCGCATTCCCGTCTGCTGTTCTGGCACGCGAATAAATACCCCAGCATTTATCGGCTCCGGTTACACCGTCAGTTCCGGCAAGTACTTGAATACCGTAGACTGTTTCCGCACTGTCAACTTCTGCTCTTAATCCCCATGAAACGGTTCCTAATCCTTTTGAATAAGCGTATGTTTCTATTCCTTCGGAATCTTGAGTGTCTCCCATCCCGTAGAAAGCACCTCCGATAGTATATCCTCTGTTATCCGTTCCTTCGGTATATTCGGAATATCCTTTTACAGCAACCTGATTTCCTGATTTTGTTATAGGGACAATAAGCTGGCTGTATAATGCGGAATGAGAAGATAAAGCATTATCAAAAGAGTAAAAATATCCGGCTGTCCATTGGTCTGAGTATCCGATTATTGCAGCAACATTAGCATCTTTTGTTGTTCTTCCGAATATTGCAGTTCTGTTTTTATCGTCTACCAGTCCGTAAACAGCGGCTCCTTCAACTGTTAATCCGTTTCCGGAATCGTAAGTTCCGTTATATCCGAGATAACCGAAAGTCTGGCTTCCTAAGACATCAGAGAATCCTACGACTGCACTTGTGGGAGATGCTGCAGACGAGGTGACAAAATATCCTCCGTATTGATTAGTACTGCCGTTATAATAAAAACCGTATGTTTCTCCGTCATCGTAAACTCTGACATTTGCATTTCCTTGCGGGCGGATATATGTTGCTAAATCCGGTTTGTACCACCACATTGTTTGCCCGTTAGGAGGAGCATCGGGAAATGCAGTCCAAGATGATGCGGTATCTTTTTTATATTCCAAAATTCCAGCTTTCTCTCTCAAACCGTATCCTGTTACTCCAAAGATACCGTCAAAATTGTAGTATTCACCGGAAGATATGTTATAAGTAAGGTTAAGGTTTCCGTCATTTTGAAAAATCATATAATTCTGAACTCCGTTATCAACACGGAACTGACCGTTTGTGCTTAAATCAAAGATAAGGTTATAGTTGTCGAAATTGATTTTTGTATCGGTGATTAAGGTTCCGCCTAAGCGAACATTATCTGTTGTTGTTTTTGTAATTCCGTTTTCAAAAGTAAAACTTCCGTCAGCAAGTCGTTCTCAAACAGAGCCGTTGTAATAATAATATCCGGGAGTTACATCGCCTGCCGTTGCGGTATTGTAAATCATTAAACCGGTTGCGGGAGATGTTATTGTGGTTATATCGGTACTTCCTGTCAGGGATACGTTAGGAATCAGTAACCCTTTGTTATTAACGGCACTCATATCTAAAATTGAACTTGCATCGGGTGCCGTGCCGGTTCCGTTAATACTTACAGATTGTGAGAATAAGAGTGTTGTCGGGATTAAAATAAAAAAAATAATGAGTAGTTTTGTGAGTTTGTTTGTGTAGTTCATAATGAAAACTATTTATTTCATCAGTAAGGTAAAAAGCAAATGTAATTTATTTTTTATTCATATGCAACATTAGTTTATAACAAATTTTTTCGGAAGTCATATTTTTAATTTTTATAAAATAAGTTCCCTGTAATAAATCTTTTAATATTATATCTTGCGGTTTTTTCATATTCTTTTCAAGAATTAACCTGTCATAATTATCATAAACACTTATGTGAATTTCTGAAAAATTGCAATTAATACCGGTAAGAGATAATTTTAAACTTTGAGGTTCAATTGTTTTAATATTAAAATACATCCAATCAACCGTATCTGCAATGTTCTTTTTTTTACTTGCACAGAATTTATTGAATGAATGAATTTGAGGAGTATTTAACGAAATTTCAGAGGCATTTTTTTTGCAGTTATCAGGTTCAAAAGCATCAGGTAAATATTTTCTATTTTCGGGTAAATCCGTTCTCCAAATTTTTTCGTATTTATTTTCAGATAAAGTATAGTGCATAAGAGCAATTTGTTCCGGCGTGAATTTATTTCTGCATTCTCTGTTGTTTGTGTATGACATTATATTATGTGTATCAGGTTTATATATCTCACCGTATCTGTCTTTAACGTTCCATCCCGTATAATTGCATTTTGAGTCTGTATAATTAGTGAGATTAGGTTCGGCAGGCGTATCACAAAGTTTATCTCCTTTCTTTTCGCACATAAGTTTTTTGCTTAGAAACATTTTTTTTGTTCTGCTGACAGGTTCTTGAAACCACTTGCGCTTCCATCCTCTGTGGGGATGTTTTAAACCGAGAAAATGTCCTGTTTCGTGCGATAACGTAGAGGTAGAGCTTCCTCTTGATATAATAATAACCTTTGAAAAAGGGTTAAAAGTTCCTGCATATTTTTTTTTTCTTGATTTCAGAAACTTGTTCTTTATTAATTTATTAACTATGACAACGTTTATACAGCATTTTGATTTTTTATTTAAAATTATGAACGGAGACTGCAGAAAATATTTTAAATTAAGAAACTTACTTTTGTCAATAAATTCATAATCAGGTCTTAAGGAAAAACTTATACCTGTATTGGTTATTGAGTAATAATAATTAAGATATTGAATTTGTTTTTTGAGATAATATGCATCAGTTTTACTTTTTCCGTTATTATTTCTTATTACCCAGAATTTTACGGGAATTATGTATTCTGCTTTTTTTTGTCGGTTAAAATCTTGCAGGTATTTGTTGAAGTTATTGTAATTACTTAGATTACAGGCTCCGGTATATCCGCAGTCTTCATTTGTGAAGAATTGAGCTTTGCCGGAAGAAAAATAAAAAAGCATTACAAAAAGAAGAATGTACGGATGTCGCAGCATATGAAAAGTATGTTTTATAAACCGAAAACAAATTTTGATTTTTATAATTTAATTTGCAATTTTACTGAATTAAAAACATAAAAATAATAATATGAAACGAATTGCAATAATATTTTTTATATCAGCAACTTTTTTATTCGGCTCTTGTGATGTTTTGCAGCAAATTCTTGACGAAGCATCAACACAGTCAACATTAACAAATTCGGAGATCATACAAGGTCTTAAAGAGGCTCTTACAACCGGTGCAGTATCTTCATCGAATATCCTGCATAAAACTGATGGATATTTTAAAGATGCCGCCGTTAAAATTTTACTTCCGCCGGAAGCGAACGTAATTACAGAAAATATCAGAAAAGTTCCGGGCTTGGGAGATAAAATGATGGATGATTTGGTTTTAAGAATTAATCGCTCGGCAGAAGATGCGGCAATAGAAGCAAAGCCGATTTTCATAAATGCCGTAAAATCAATGACAATTCAGGACGGTATGGCAATTCTTAAAGGCAGTAATACCGCCGCCACAAACTACTTAAAAAATAAAACCTATAATCAGTTAAAATCAGCATTTGCTCCGAAAATAAATAATTCATTAAATAAGAAATTGGTAGGAGATATTTCGACAAATCAGGCTTGGACACAAACAACTACACAATATAATAAAGTTGCTCCTTTTATAGGAAAGCCGAAAGTGAATACAAGTTTAGGCGATTATGTTACTCGCAGGGCACTTGACGGCTTGTTTTATAAAGTAGCCGAAGAAGAAAAAAAGATAAGAGCAAATCCTTATCAGTATACAAGTGATATTATCAAAAAAGTGTTTGGCTATGCCAAAAATAACCTGTAGTTAATCAGCCGAGAAAACAAACTCTCGGCTTTTTTTATGAAATTTTTTAAAATAAAAGATATGAAAAATAACAATGTTCCTCTTAAAAAAGAAACAGTTGATAAAATTTTGCAAAATATGCCGTTTAAAGATATAGGTGAAGCATCTATAAGAGAAATAGTAAAAATGGCAAATATGATTGAAAAAGAATCGGGTATAAAGTTTATGAGAATGGAAATGGGAGTGCCTGGTTTAGATGTTTCGGGAATAGCTCTTGAGGCTGAAATAAAAGCCTTTAAAGCCGGATATGCATCTAAATATGCTCCTATTGAAGGTGTAAAACCTTTAAAGAATGAAATGTCAAGATTTGTAAAAAACTTTTTGGACATTGATATTTCTCCAGATTATTGCTTTGCAACCGTGGGATCGGCACAAGGAAGCACGGCTCTTTTTATGGTTGCTAACCGAACCGACAGAAACAAGAGAGGAGTTTTATTTATAGATCCCGGGTTTCCGGTTCAAAAACTTCAAATTAAAGTGCTGGGCTACGAGTATGATACTTTTGATGTCTTTAATTACAGAGGTAAAAAATTAAGAAAAAAATTGGAAGAACTTATAACCGAAAAAAAAATAAGTTCAATATTATATTCAAATCCTAATAATCCTACATGGATAAGCTTTGCCGACGAAGAGCTGCAAATAATAGGCGAACTGGCTACAAAACATAATATTATAGTTATTGAAGACTTAGCATATTTCGGTATGGATTTCAGGAAAGATTATTCAAAACCCGGAGAACCGCCTTATCAGCCTACCGTAGCAAAATATACAGATAATTGGACAATGCTAATATCAAGTTCAAAAGCTTTCAGCTATGCAGGGCAAAGAGTAGGGATGCTGATAGTTTCAGAAAAAGTTTACAACAGCAAATTTCCGGATTTGAAAAGATTTTATGCTACCGATCAGTTCGGACACTCTTTGATTTATAATGCGTTATACGTTTTGTCTGCAGGCGTATCTCATACTCCGCAATACGGCTTGGCAGCATTACTGAAAGCTGTAAATGACGGTGTTTATAATTACAGAGATGACGTTATAGAATACGGAAAAAGAGCCGAAATGATGAAAAGAATATTTCTCGGTAACGGGTTTAAATTAGTGTATGATAATGATTTAGGCGAACCTCTGGCTGACGGATTCTACTTCACGGTTTCGTATCCCGGAATGAGCGGAAGCGAATTACTGCACAATTTGCTTTATTACGGAATTTCGGCAATTGCATTGCAAACAACCGGAAGCGAACGGACGGAAGGTTTGCGTGCCTGCGTTTCACAAATAAGTAAAGATATGCTCCCCGAATTAGAACGAAGATTAAAAATGTTTAATGAAAACTTTTCGTAGAAAATGAAAAGCGGCGTATTTATTTCCGCCGCTTTTTACTTTTTCTTTTTTACCGACCAACCGAATCTGCCTTTTCTCTTTCCCAAAATATAATAAAAACCATGAGAATATGCAAGTAAATTAGCTTTGTCTAATCTTAACGTCTTTGTTTTAGTATCAATTAGTTTTTCATCAACATCAATATTAACAACCTCTGCTATAAACATATCGTGAGAACCGAGCGGTATAATTTGAGTTACTTTACACTCTATATTTACGGGCGATTCCCCTATTAAAACCGTATTTATTTTCCTTGCCGGAATCGGAGTAAGCATACTTTCCTTAAATTTATCAATGTTTTTTCCTGATTTTACACCATTAAAATCTGTTGCAAAAGCCAATTTTTCAGTTGTGAGATTAATTACAAACTCTTTATTTTTTTTAATAATCTCATAAGAATGCCTTTCGGGTCTGACAGAAATATAAACCATCGGCGGATTTGTATTTATTGTTCCCGTCCACGAAATCGTAATAATATTGTATTCTTCCGGACTTGAACCGCAGCTTACCATTACGGCAGGTAACGGATAGAGTAAATTTCCCGGGTTCCATTCAATTTTATTTATTCTGTGTATTTTCATTTTGTTCGGAAAAGTTATTTTTTTAGATTTACAAAGTTATAACATTATTTCAATTTATTTTTTCCCGATAATAAAAAAAGATATGAACACAAAATTCTCCTTAAAAGGAAAAACAGCCTTAATAACCGGTGCCACAAAAGGAATAGGTGCCGCAATACTTGAAGATTTTGTAAATGCCGGCGTGAAAACAGCGATAGTTGCCAGAAATAAAAAAGATTTAGATGCCGTTATTCAAAAATATTCGGAAAAAGGAGTTAAAGTCTCAGGAATTAATTCTGACGTAAGCCGGCGTGAAGATTATCACAAAATAACCGATTTTATAAAAAATAATTTCGGTAAGCTCGACATATTTATCAATAACGCAGGAACAAATATACGAAAAGAAACAACTGAATATTCTTTTGACGAATATGATTTTATAATGAACACTAATTTGCGGGCTGCATTTGAATTAAGCCGACTGCTTTATCCTTTTCTGAAAAAATCCGAAAATGCAAGCATTGTTTTTATATCTTCGGTTGCAGGACAAACACATCTCAGAACGGGAGCAATTTATGCAATGACAAAAGCGGCAATAAATCAACTGACAAAAAATTTAGCTGCGGAATGGGCAAAAGATAATATCAGAGTTAATTCGGCAGCTCCGTGGTATATTAACACACCTTTGGCCCAGACAGTTTTAAAGAATGAAGAATATAAAAAAGAAGTTTTAACCAGAACGCCTGCCGGCAGAATAGGCAATACCGGAGAAGTTGCATCAGTTGTTTCTTTTTTGTGTATGCCTGCATCATCTTATGTTACCGGACAAGTTATAAGCATTGACGGAGGATTTTCAATATACGGTTTCTGACAATGTTAAAGAACAGGTTTCTTGCTAAATCAAATCAAAAAAATTACTTTTGAAAGCAAATGATTCTATTAATTAATTTTTAAAAATAAAGAAAATGGCAAAGAAAAATGTAATTATTATCGGAGCTGCAGGTCGTGATTTTCATAATTTTAATACCTACTATCGCGACAACGAAGATTATAACGTAGTAGCTTTTACGGCAGCACAAATACCTGATATCGACGGCAGAAAATATCCTGCCGAGCTTGCCGGAAAACTATATCCGCAAGGTATCCCGATTTATGCCGAAGAAGACCTTCCTAAACTTATCAAAGAGCATAATGTTGACGATTGCGTATTTTCATACAGCGATGTTAAATACTCGAAAGTTATGGCAATGAGTGCCATAGTTAATGCTGCCGGAGCAAATTTTCATTTGTTGGGACCAAACGATACAATGATTAAAAGTAAAAAACCGGTAATAGCCGTTGTTGCAACAAGAACAGGATGCGGAAAAAGCCAAACTTCACGTAAAGTTATAGAATATTTGATGGATATGGGATTAAAAGTTATAGCAATTCGTCATCCTATGCCTTACGGCGATTTGGTTGCTCAAAAAGTTCAACGCTTTGCCGTTGTTGAAGATTTAAAAAAACACAAATGCACCATTGAAGAAATGGAAGAATACGAACCGCACGTAGTAAGAGGAAACGTTATTTATGCAGGTGTAGATTATGAAGCCATTGTGAGAGCCGCAGAAGAAGACCCCAACGGTTGCGATGTTATCCTTTGGGACGGCGGAAATAATGATTTTTCATTTTATAAACCCGATTTAACAATTACCGTTGCCGACCCGCATCGTCCCGGTAACGAACTTTCTTACTATCCCGGTGAAGTGAATTTGCGATTGGCAGATGCAATAGTAATCAATAAAATGGACTCGGCATCTCCGGAAGGCATACAAGCAGTAAGAGAAAGCATTGCAAAAGTAAATCCCGATGCTTTGGTAATTGACGGTGCATCTCCTTTAAGAGTTGAAAATTATGAAATCATAAAAGGAAAACGTGTTTTGGTTGTAGAAGACGGACCGACATTAACACACGGTGAAATGAAAATAGGTGCCGGAACTGTTGCCGCAATGAAATTTGGTGCTGCAGAGCTTGTTGATCCCAGACCTTACGTTACCGGAAAACTGAAAGAAACTTTTGAAATCTATCCCGGTATAGGAGAACTTATGCCGGCAATGGGATACAGCCCGGAACAATTAAAAGATTTGGAAACCTCAATTAATAATACCGATTGTGATGTTGTTGTTATCGGAACACCTATTGATTTAACGCGTATCGTAAAAATTAACAAACCGACCGCACGCGTATTTTACGACCTGCAAGAAATAGGAAAACCTGATTTAGACGGTATTTTAAACGATTTTGTTAAAAAACATAATTTGAAATAACCGACAATGCTTGTTTATCTCGGAATGCCGTTACGGTATTCCGAGATTTTTTATTATAATATCCGGATAATGACATATGTCATTGTCAGGGTATTTTTTTTATCAGAACTTTGTTGTCGTAAAAAGAAGAAACAAGAAGAAATGCACGAAATGTCAATAGTTGCAAATATTGTTGAAATTGTTGAAGATGAGGCAATAAAAGTAAATGCCGAAAAAATTACGGAGATAGAGCTTGACATCGGAACAGTTTCCGGAATTGAAATTGATGCATTAAACTTTGCTTTCGAAAGCATTAAACCGAAAACAATGCTTAAAAATGCAGAAGTAAAAATTAATATCATTAAAGCAAAATCAAAATGTGAAGATTGTAATTATATATTTGAAACAGACACTGTTTATAACCTGTGTCCCGAATGTGATTCTTACAAAACAGATATTATACAAGGTAAGGAAATGAAAATTAAATCGTTTTTAACAGACTGATATCAAAATAATATTATTTTTGAAATATAAATCCGGTAAACTATGTGTACAACCTGCGGTTGCGAAAGCAATGAAAATAAATTTACGATGACTGTTTTCGGCGAAAAAACAGAAGAAATAAAATATGACCATCATCATCACGGACACTCTCACGACCATCACCACGACAGCGGTAATGAGCATTTCCACAGTCATTCACATCATATTAATTTAGAAATTGATATCTTGTCAAAAAATAATCTTCTTGCAGAACGTAACAGAGGTTATTTTGAAGCAAAAAATATATTTGCCGTAAATATGATGAGCTCGCCCGGTTCCGGAAAAACAACTTTGCTCGAAAGCACAATTAAAAAATTGAAAGACAAATTGCAGCTTTACATTATTGAAGGCGACCAGCAAACTTTTAATGATGCCGAACGTATAGGAAATGCCGGAGCCCCGGTTATTCAGGTAAATACCGGAAACGGATGCCATCTCGATGCCGATATGATTAATAAAGCCGTTAAAAAATTGGAAATAAAAGATAATTCGTTGGTATTTATTGAAAATGTAGGGAATTTGGTTTGTCCGTCTTTGTTCGATTTAGGAGAATCAAAACGCATTGTAATGATGAGCGTTACGGAAGGCGAAGATAAGCCGATAAAATATCCTACAATGTTTGAAAATGCAGATATTTGCATTATTAATAAAATTGATTTGCTTCCTTATCTCAATTACGATATAAAAAAAGCAAAAGAATATGCCCTCAGAGTAAATCATCATCTGGAATTTATTGAAGTTTCGGCAACAACCGGCGAAGGAATGCAAAAATGGTATGATTATTTAACCGAAAGCATTAAAAAATAAAATATTGAAAAAAATACTCAGACAAATAAAATTATTCACTGCCCTTGCATTACTGTTTTTTCTGATATTACTGACAATCAGCGAAAGGTTTTTTAAGTTGAACAAGAGATTATGTTATGATGACATAACCGAGTTGCCTGAAAACAATACAGGTTTGCTTCTCGGAACTTCAAAATATATGAAAGACGGCAGCCCGAATTTATTTTACGAATACAGAATTAATGCTGCCGTGCAGCTTTATAAAAAAGGTAAAATTGAATACATTATCGCAAGCGGAGATAACAGAAAAGCAAATTATAACGAACCGAAAAGAATGAAAACCGATTTAATAAAAGAGGGCGTTCCCGAAAACAGGATTTTTGCCGATTATGCCGGCTTCAGAACATTCGATTCGGTTGTCAGAAGCAAAGAGGTTTTCGGACAAAATAAAATTACGATAATCTCGCAGCGGTTTCACAATTTAAGAGCTGTTTTTATAGCAAAACATTTTGGTATTGATGCGGTTGCCTACAATGCCGAAAGTGTCAGGAACATTGACGGCGTTAAAATAAGGTTCAGGGAACTCTTTGCACGCATTAAGGCATTGCTTGATATTTACGTCCTGAATACAAAACCTAAATATCTCGGCGAAAAAATTTATATACCTTCACCCGATAATTTTCAGTAAGCGGATGAAGGTAATAATTTAAGTGAAGGGGAAGTTAATTGTCAACAATCATTTTTTTAACGGCATCGGTAAACCAAACCCTGTATTCTCCTGTTTCTTCGTCAGAATAAACAAAATACGCATCTAAACCCGGGTTGTTCCGAATAATTTCTTTACTTTTTTCCAAACCGGATACCATACACGCAGTAGCATAAGCATCGGCAGTCATACAATCGTCGGCAATAATGGTGGCACTTAAAATGTTTTGAAAAGCAGGATAACCCGTATGCGGGTCAATAGAATGAGAATATTTCTTACCGTCTTTTACATAAAATTTTCTGTAATTTCCCGAAGTTGCAACGGCTTTATCGGTTATAGCAAGAATTGTCTGTAAATCTTGCCCTGCAATATCATTACCTTCATAAGGTTTGTCAATACCCACACGCCACTTCTTGCCGTCTTTAAGTCCTTTTACGGCTAATTCTCCGCCTATTTCAATCATATAATTTCTGATACCTTGTTTTTGGAAAAAATCAGCAATAAAATCAACTGCCTGACCTTGAGAAATTGCATTTCCTGATATCTGAATTCTGTTATCCTCTTTTATAAGTTTATTATCAACTATTTTTACCTTATTCATACCCACAAATTGCAGCAGGCTGTCTATTAACGCACTGTCAATTTCGGTTTCTTGTTTTCCGTATCCGAAACCGTAGGCATTAATTAAAGGTCCTACAGTAATATCAAAAGCACCGCCGGAATGTTCGGTAACTTCTTTTGCCTTGTTAAACATCTTTATGAAAAGTTCGTCAACTTCAACGTTATTTCCCTGATTTACTTTTGAAATAGTAGAGTAGGGCTCGTAAGTAGATAAAGACATATCAAAAACGTGCAGTAAAGAATCAACCTGTTTTTTTAAATCAGGATGTTCTCCTTCATATACCATATGGTAGGTTGTGCCTTGTGTTTCTCCGGCTATTTTATAAAATTCGCCCGATTTTTTACAGGAAAAAATCGTAATACTTAAAACAATAAAGAGGAAACTGAGTTTTTTCATAATTTTTTTATTTAAAATATAAACAATTTATCACAAAGTTATACAGAAAAAATTTAATTAGTGAATAATATTTGTTAAACATTGTTTAAATAAATAATACGGATATTATTAAAATCTTATAGTTTTGCATAAAAAATAAGAAAAAATAAAACTAAATGATTAACAATAAGAAGATTGTTGTTGTATTGCCTGCATATAACGCCGAAAAAACGTTAGAACAAACCTATAACGAAATACCTTTTGAAATTGTTGACGAAGTTATTTTAACGGATGATTTAAGCAGCGATGACACAGTTAAAGAAGCTGAAAGAATAGGGATAAAGCATATAATAAAACACGATAAGAACAAAGGTTACGGAGCAAACCAAAAATCGTGTTATAACAAAGCACTGGATATAGGAGCTGATATTGTTGTTATGCTGCATCCTGATTATCAATACACGCCTAAATTAATTCATTCTCTGTGCTACCTTATTGCAAATGATGTTTACCCTGTGGCGATAGGTTCCAGAATTTTGGGTAAAGGGGCTTTAAAAGGCGGGATGCCTTGGTATAAATACATTGCAAATCGTTTTCTTACTTTGTTTCAAAATATAATGATGAGTCAGAAACTTTCGGAATATCATACAGGATACAGGGCTTTTTCAAAAGAAGTTTTAGAAAACATTAATTACAATATTAACTCCGACGATTTCATTTTTGATAATCAGATGTTGGCACAAATATTTTATAAAGGATACGAAATAGCCGAAGTTACCTGCCCTACGAAATATTTTGAAGAGGCATCGTCTATAAACCTTAAACGCAGCATTAAATACGGGATAGGAGTTCTCGGAGTTTCACTTTCCTATTTTTTTACCAAAGTAGGTATATATAAAAACAAAATATTTGAATAAGAATTGGAAATTTTCATATTTGAAACCGGTAAGAATATACCTTATTCTGTTATTTCTTGCTGCAGGCAATATCTCTGCCCAAGATAATAAGAACAAAAATGTTTTAATATCAAAAATAGAAATTACAGGAAATAAAAAGACTAAAGACAACATAATTTTAAGAGAACTTACTTTTAAAGAAAATGAGTATGTTGCATCGGATAAATTACCGGAACTCACAAAACAAAGCAAGATAAACCTTCTTAAAACGCCGCTTTTTAATTATGTAAGCATTAATTACGAAATAACCGACTCCGCAAATGCAGAAATAACCGTAAAAGTTGAAGAGCGCTGGTATTTGTGGCCTCAGGCAGCCGTTTACTATGTTGACAGAAATTTCAGCAATTGGCTTAAAGACAAAGATTTTTCGAGGATAGACGCAGCATTGGGATTAGAAAAATACAATATCAGAGGACGTAATGAAAAACTGAAACTTTATGTACTTTTCGGATATGATGAAGAACTTATCTTTAAATACGATAATTTTTATTTCGATAAAAAAAGAAAACACTCGGGAGCAGTATTTTTAAAACAACTTAGACGAAAAGAAACATCCTGTGCAATTGAGAACGACAAAGTAAAAAGAATAAAACTTATCGATGCCTATGCTCTTAAATCATACAATATTACCTTCAAGTATTCTTTCAGAAAAAACATTCATAATATTAATTCTTTCTATTTCGGGTTTGAACACCGAAGCGTTGCCGACAGTCTGCTTTTGTGCAATCCGCATTATTTTACGGGTTACGGAAACTCGGCGAGCTATATGTTTTTAAAATACATATTCCTGAACGATAAAAGGGACTCGCGTATTTTTCCGCTTACGGGATATAATATCAAAATAACGGCAACAAAAAACGGGCTTTTTATGTTTCCCGAATCCGAAATTAACTCATTAAAACTTAAAGGCGAATTTTCGAAATATATTCAGATAAATAAAAAACTGTATTTTGCCGGTAATATGACATTCCAAAAAACTGCCGGCGAAAAAAATCCTTTCTTTCTCAATACGGCTCTCGGGTATTCTTCAAATATAAGAGGTTATGAATATTATGCAATTAACGGAACCGACTTTTTCCTGTTTAAAAACACCCTTAACTTTAAAGTCCTGTCAAAAAGAACCTTTCAAATTAAGTTTTTGCCTTGGGATAAAATTAACAAACCATATATAAAAATATATGCTGATATTTTTGCTGATGCAGCTTATGTTAAAAACACGGATACATTATATAACACTCAAAATTATCTCACTAATAAGTTTCTTTACGGAATAGGAGCAGGGATAAATATTTTAACATATTACGACTGGCTTTTTCGTATTGATTTTTCCGTAAACAGACAAAAAGAAAGCGGAATATACCTGCATTTTGAAGCACCGTTTTAAAGACTTACGGTTTGAAATCTAATTGTTTGTTAAACCGTAAATTTTCAGATTGCAAAAAATCTGTTTAATTTAGTATAATAAATCAAAAAGGTTTAATGATAGGCTTTGCTATGAACGAATCCGATACCTGCAAAGGTGTTCAAATAGCTTTAATAAGTAATGAAACTGATGATTTACAAGGAGTTCAGGTCGGATTGCGGAATGTTGCAAGAAATAAAAAAATACATCACTCAATAAGAAATGAATTTAACAACCTTAAATATAGAATTAATAACCTTATAAATACACCGAGTTTATTTAATAATTTAGATTTAATTAATCAGGATAAGTTAGAACTTGCCGGAATGATTTAACATATTTACAAACGAATAACAAACGACAATTAAAAATTTACGTCGTTTTTACACCTACGAGAAGAAAATATTTAATACAATTAATTTTCAACATTTTTCAACAAAACACAACATTATGACAAAATTTAAAACATATCTTACAGCAAAAGAACAAAAGGCAGTTGAACTTTTAGCAATAGGTAAAAATTATAATGAAGTTGCAAAAGAATTAAATATTGACCGTACTACACTTTGGCAATGGAAACAGAAACCTACATTTGAGG
>CAMZKI010000037.1 GCA_947311125.1 uncultured Chlorobiota bacterium | reverse complement strand
CACAGTATAAAAATAAGAAATAAAAAATTCTTCATACTTTGATTATAAATAGTTCAGTGCATAGGCTATGCAAATATAAACTTTTTTATATCCGAACTTGTTATTTAATTTTGTGAAATTAATATTAAATAAGAACGATGAAAATTAAAAGAAATTTTATACCTCAAGATTTTAAAATAAAAAATAAAGAAGACATCTTAGTTTTTTTAAATGATTTAAAAGACAGAAAAATTGATTCTACGGAAAGTTTAATAAGCTGGTGGGCTGACAAAAGTGAGACAGAAGCCTTTTTAGAAGAAGATATGGCTTGGAGGTATATTAAAATGACCTGTAATACAGAAAGTGAAAAATTATCTGAAGATTTTAATTTTTTTGTTAAAGAAATTGAGCCGACAGTTTCGGAATATTCTGATATTTTTGATAAAAAATTATTAGAAAGTCCGTTTTTGAGTGATTTAGATGCCGAAAAATACGATACGGCAATAAAAAAAGTGAAAGCAGCAAAAGAATTATTCAGAAAAAAAAATATACCGCTATTCTCGGAACTGCAACAAAAAGAAAGAGAGTTCGGCGTAATTTCAGGTGCTATGACAATCACTTACAAAGGTGAAGAAATGACATTGCAAAAAGCCGGAAATTTTCTTAAAAGCACGGACAGAGAAGTTCGTAAAACAGTGTTTGAACTTATTTATGAGCGAAGAGCAAAAGATGCCGAAAAACTTAATAATTTACTGTCTGACCTAATCGAAAAAAGGCAAAAAGTTGCCGAAAATGCAGGTTTTGATAATTACCGAGATTATATGCACAAAGCATTAAAGCGTTTCGATTACTCTGTTGATGATGTAATTTCTTTCCATAATTCTGTTAAAGAAACTGTTTTACCTCTTGTAAACGAAATTGACATAAGAAAAAAAGAAAAATTTGCTTATAACAGGCTGATGCCTTACGACACTTCCGCAGATCCGGATTTAAAACCGGCTCTGAAACCTTTTAATGACGGTAATGAATTAATTGATAAAGCTATACAAGTATTCACAAAAGTTCGTCCTCAATACGGAGAATATCTTAAAATAATGAAAGAAAATTCTTATCTCGATCTGGAATCCCGAAAAGGAAAAGCCCCCGGAGGCTACAATTATCCGCTTTACGAAAGTAATATTCCTTTTATTTTTATGAATGCTACCGGAAACCAACGAGATTTGGAAACTATGATGCACGAAGGCGGGCATGCAATACACTCCTTTCTAAGCAGTAATCTTGAACTTGTTGACTTTAAAGAGCTGCCTTCAGAAGTTGCAGAACTTGCTTCAATGTCTATGGAGCTTATCTCATCTGAATACTGGGATGTTTTTTATGATAATGAAGACGACTTAAAAAGAGCAAAACGAACTCATCTCGAAGGAATTATAAATGTTCTTCCGTGGATAGCAACAATTGACAAATTTCAGCATCTTTTATATCTAACACCGCAGCATACACCCGAAGAACGTAAAGAGTTATGGATACAAACAGCAAAAGAATTCGGAAGTTCAATTGTAGATTGGTCTGATTATGAAAATTATTTTTCGATAATGTGGCAAAAACAGATGCATATTTTTGAAGTGCCGTTTTATTATATAGAATACGGAATAGCACAACTCGGAGCAATTGCAATATGGCGAAACTTCAAAAAAAATCCGCAAAAAGCACTTGATGATTACGAAAACGCTCTGAAACTCGGCTACTCTAAACCTATTCCGGAAATATATAAAACAGCAGGAACAGAATTTAATTTCAGTAAAGAATATATAGCGGAACTAATGGCTTTTGTAAAAGAAGAATTGGAAAAACTATGAATGCACTAAAACAAAAATGACATTACCGTAAGATACATTTGATATTTATCGTTTAAATTACAATTTTTTATTAAATATTAAGTTTATAAAATATTCACATAAAAACATGAAAAAATATATTGTAACATTATTCTTATTCCTGTTCTTTTACAATGCCTTGTCTGCCCAAAAATTTGACAAGGTCAGAAATTTGAGATTCTATGATCAAAAAAAAATACATTTCGGATTTACTGTCGGATTAAATACATCAGATTTTTATATTCGCAACTCCGACAACTTTTTTGATACAACACAAATAAAAGAAGTTTACGGTATTGAGAACTATCAGCAGCCGGGGTTTCATCTCGGTCCGATTTCGAATCTGCGTCTCGGAAAATATTTTGACCTTAGGCTATTGCTTAATCTTACATTTATACAAAGAGATTTACACTATACCGTTCTGAAAGAAAATCAATACGGCGAAGAATATTTTGATACTCACGTAATGAAATTATCCTCAACATTTTTAAGTATACCCCTGCTTCTGAAATATAAAGCAGAAAGGCTGAACAATTACAGGTGGTATGTTATAGCCGGAATTGACCCTACATTAGACTTAGCGGCAAAGAAAAAAATTCCGGAAGAGGCTATGCCTATGATACGACTTGAACAGCCCGATGTTTACGGAGAAATAGGAGCCGGAATAGACTTTTACCTGCCTTATTTTAAGTTTTCGCCCGAATTGAAAATGGGAATAGGATTTAACAATATGGCTGTTCCTGATAATACCGAATATACGGGAGCAATGAAATATTTGAAATCAAAAATATTTATGCTTTCATTCCATTTTGAATAAAAAATATCTTAAAAGTAATAAAAGCCTTCACAGTTTTTTAACTTTGGAGGTTTTTTATTTTAAAATTATGCAAAAAATCATAAACCTGTCGCTGTCGCCGAAAAGAGCTTCTGCAGAGAAATATTACAAGAAAGATGCTGCCGAATATCTTAAAATTAATGAAAAAGAGATAACCGGCATTGAAATTTTGCGAAAATCAATTGATGCACGCAAAAAATTCATAAAAGTAAATATGCAAATGAAAATTTGGTGGGGAGAGCCGGCAAAAAAAGAAGATTTCAGACTTAATTTGCAAAATGTATCCGGAAAACAGGAGGTTATAATAGTCGGTTCCGGACCGGCAGGCTTATTTGCTGCGTTAAAACTGATAGAAAAAGGATTTAAG
The DNA here is from genome assembly GCA_947311125.1 of uncultured Chlorobiota bacterium. Lineage (GTDB taxonomy): Bacteria > Bacteroidota > Bacteroidia > Bacteroidales > JAADGE01 > JAADGE01. The sequence goes on along the minus strand of CAMZKI010000037.1, from coordinate 6,201 downwards.
CCTATGATATTTGAAAGGGGAAAAGAGATTAAAGAACGAAAAAAAGATATTCAGGCATTAAATACCAACAAATATGTAAATGCTGATTCCAATTATTGTTTCGGAGAAGGCGGAGCAGGGACTTTTTCTGACGGAAAACTTTACACCAGGTCAAAAAAGAGAGGAGACGTAAATCGGATACTTAATATTTTAAAAATTCACGGTGCGCCGGAAAACATAATGTCAGATGCACATCCGCATATAGGAACAAATAAACTGCCCGGAATAATTATAAAAATAAGAGAAACAATTAAGGACGCCGGAGGTGAAATATTTTTCAATACGCGTATTGATGATTTTATTATTGAAAATTATAAGATAAAAGGAGTTGTTACGCAAAACGGAGAAAAAAATTACGGTAAAGCCGTAATTCTGGCAACAGGACATTCTGCAAGAGATATTTATGAGTTGCTGTATAAAAAAAATATCTTGCTTGAAGAAAAATCTTTTGCTATAGGTGTACGTGTTGAACACCCGCAAAATTTAATCGACAGCATACAATACAGTTGTAAAATACGAAGTGATTATTTGCCTGCAGCCGCATACAGTTTGGTTGCACAGGTTCAAGGCAGGGGTGTTTATTCATTTTGTATGTGCCCGGGTGGTTTTATAGTTCCTGCCGTTACCGGTACCGAAGAAATTGTTGTTAACGGAATGTCGCCTTCCGGCAGAAATTCAAAATTTGCAAACTCCGGGATGGTTGTCGAAATACGGAAAGAAGATTTTCCCGACAGGGAGAAATACGGAGTGCTTGCCGGATTAAAATTTCAGGAAAAAACAGAAAAACTTGCATATCAGAACGGAGGTAGAGGGCTTACGGCTCCCGCACAACGACTGCACGATTTTGTAAACGGTAAAGTGTCGGTATCTTTGCCTGAAACTTCTTATTATCCGGGAATTATATCATCACCTCTGCATTTTTGGCTGCCTGAACATATCGGAAATCGTTTGCGTGAAGGGTTTAAAATTTTCGGAAAAAGGATGAGAGGTTTTTTGACAAACGAAGCCGTAATATTAGGTGTTGAAAGCAGAACGTCTTCTCCCGTGAGGATACCGAGAGATAAAGAAACCTTGCAACACCCTCAAATTAAAAATTTTTACCCCTGCGGCGAAGGTGCCGGTTATGCAGGCGGAATAATTTCTGCTGCCGTTGACGGAGAACGATGTGCCGATAAAATATGCTGATTTACTTAGAACCTGTTAATGTAACCGATGTGAATTTTTGAAGCTGAAATTTGCAAAGGATTACCGGGCAAAGCTCCTAAAGCATAAGATATTGAAAAAATACCCGCCTTTGTGCTTAAATCAGTTCCTGCTCCGAAGCCGTAAGGTATTGAATATTTGTTTTTTGTATCTGTATTATTATTTTTAAAACCTGCAATATTGAAAAATACAAAAGCATTTGAATTTTTTTCATACAGGTAGCGTGCTTCTAATGTAATAAGCGAATATCCCGAAGTTCTGAAAAAATTCTCGTCAAAACCTTTAAGCGAAGAAAACCCCCCGAGGTCAAAAAGTTCGTTTTCGTATAAATTATTATCCGGAAAAGAATATTTATTGTCGGATGCTAATTTTAAAACAAAATCGGAGAATAGCGGAGTGTAATATTCTGCAAGTATATTTGCTTCGCTGTATGTTGTTTTTTTATCGGATACTGTTCTTTTACCCGTTGAAAATCCGGCATCAAACAAAAAGCCTTTTGAGGGGTTAATTTCGTAATTTAAATTTTGCGTAAAATATGATACTCCGAAGAGCAGAACTTTTGTATTTTTATATACAGAAGTGTCGATATTTTGAGATGAAAGCAGTAATGATTGTTTTTTACGAACGAAAACAGAAATTCTATCATTGTTTTTTGCAGTAAAATCAATTCCGAAAAATCCGTTTATTTTCATAAAACTTGTATCTCTTTTGTCGAGAGAAAATTGTGACAAAATTCCGAAGGGGCTTTTAAAAACGTAAGGAATATTAGTGCCGACATTTAATTTTTGCGAAAGTTCGGCGGTTTTGCTCCATTTAAAGAAAAGTTTTTCGCCTTTCTCGAAATTGTTTAAAAAAATTAAATCAAGGTTTCCCGTAAAGGTTAATTTATTGTCATTATTTTTATCAGGAATAAAGCCCGCAACGCCGTTTACGGTATTTGCTTTCTTTCTTTTCAGATATAAATATATATCGGCTTTATTGTCAAAAAAATCAACTTCCGGCGGTTTTATTTCACTTATGAAGTTCAGATTTTCAATTTTTGAACTTATATTGCCGATTATCTCTTCGTTATATGTATCGCCTTCATACAGAGAAAGATAGCTGGTTATAAAATTTTTCGATATTTTAGGCTGCCCTTTTATTATGACTTTATTAATCTGAATTTTCGTATTTTTTTTGATGTTCAGAACGATGTTTATATCGGCTTCGTTAAATGCGACTTTTTCCGGAATCAGAGTAACGAACGGATAACCTTTATTTTCATATTCTGAAATTATTTTTTCGTATAATTCCGGAAGCTTAAAGGGGTTTAAATTGCCTGACTGAATTTTTCTTGTTACATAATTGTCGGTATTCTTGAATTTCAGCGATTTTATTACGTATTTTTTGCCTGTAAACAAATATGCCGACACCTTGCCGGAATCATAAACGAGACTGTCGAAAGATGCGGATAAGTATCCTTCGTACAGCATTTCGGATTTTATTTTCTCCAAATACATTAAAAGTGTCGTTGTATCGGAAAAAGTTTCGGTGTATTTTTTTTTGTTTATAAGTTCTGTAAAATTAGGGTTTTCAGATATTATTTTGAGCGTTATTTTTTGAGCTTTTGAAGCTGTTGCGGAAAGCAAAAAAAGGAACAAAATAATTGTTCCTTTCAGGTGAATTTTATTGATATTAATTTTATTCAAGATCATTAATCATTTTATCAATCTCGTCTTTAAATGCCAGAGACGTGTTATAATCTTCAACGTTGTCTTCTTTTTTATATTTTTCCTGTAAAATATTCAGTTGTTTTGTATATTCAACTTTGTGTTCAAATTCCGACTCGAGTTCTTCTAATTTCGCAGTGTCCGATACCGCGTTAAAATAATCTGTGTCTGCATTTTCACCGTCAAGTTGCTTTAATCTGGCTTCGTGCTTGCTTAGTTTGCTTTTTTCTTCTTGTTGTATTTTTGTTTTTTTCAGCTTGTCCTTAATTTCCCTGTATTTAGCCGATAATTTGTCGTAAAGCACAAGTTTTGATTCCCGTAATTTTATTTGGGTCATATATGCTTTTACTATTTTATCGCATTTTTCTGCTTTCTCGGCACCTATTTTTTCGGCATTATCTGCTTTTATTTGTTCGTATTTTTCGAGAGCATCTTCTTTATATTTCTCTCTGTAATAGGTTAGATTTCCGTTAGGAAAGGTGTCGGCGTATGTATCAATAATTGCCTCGGCTGCCCATTCTTTTATTTTTTCGATTTCTTTTATTGCCGCATTTTTATCGTTTTCGGCATTTCTGAGTTCTGTATTTATTTTTGTTTCAAGTTCCGAAGCACCTTTTATTTCCGGATTATGCAGCCTTTCTTTACTTTTCTGAAAAAATTTCCAAGCCATTTTTTAATATTTAATTTTGATGTTAAAGTTACTGTAATTAACCGGTTTTTACAAATTTTATTGCTACATTTGTTTTTTTATCGGGTTAAATTTAATAATATGAAGTTTAGAAATATTATTTTTTTGTCTTTAAGTATTTTGTTTTTGTTTTCATGTTCAATGACAAAAAAACTTGAAAAGCAATTAATAGGGAAATATGTCGTAAAAATGATTAAAACGGAACCGGAAAAACAAGATGATGAGGCTTATTTGAAGATTATGGAAGGTTTGCTTAATGGTTCTTATATTAACTTTAAAGCTGATAAAACATACGAGTTATCAATAGTCGGAAAAATACGAAAGGGAACTTGGAGATTTTCCGATGACGGTAAAAGTATTCTTACGGATAAAGACGGTTTTTATTTTAATATTGTAAATTTTACCGAAAATAATTTAGAACTTAAGAGTTTTAACAATAAAAAAAATGTTCTTTTATTTTTAGAGAAGGTCAGCGGGTAAAAGGTTTGCCGAGCGGATTTTTAAGCCCGTTATATTCTGTAAGGTCGCATTTTACCGTGCTTATACCTGCTTTCATTCTTATTTTTACGGGAATAAAGTTGCCGTCGTCAGAGAACCATACCTGCATATCTTCTTCCTTTTTAAAAGGAGTTTCTTTGCCGAGAACCGGAACGAATTTCAGGCATTTTAACTTGCCGAATTTAGTTTTTATTTTTTCAGTTTTTTTGTATTTAACTTTTATTACGTAAAGTTTTTCGTCAAACCAGGATGTGAGGTTTATTACTTCGTTTTTTTTCAGTTCTTTTTTGAATATCATTCTTCTTGCATAGTAAAAAGCGGAAAGAACGTCTAATGTGCCCGGCGGAACTTTGTGTTCTCCCGATTTAAGGCTGATTATTTTGTTTTCATCTCGCACAAAAATTACTTCGTTGTATCGCCTGTAATTATTTTCGTTTATGTCTCGAATTGCCATTAAAGGCATTCCGTCATAGAGTTGTATGTAGCTTTCGTACCTGTCGTAAACTCGTGCGAATTTACTGACAACTCCGGATGTTTGAGCAACGGCTTTTACGTGGTAATACCAATCATATCCTACTTGTTCAAGTTCTATTTTCATTTCTGCATATCCACCGTTTATAAGTCCGTATTTTATTTTATATTTAAGGTATTCGTCAGGATTGAATGCCGTGTTTACGATGGGTACGGAATCCGCTTGTCCGTAGCTTGTGAGAGCTAAAAGCAGTATTGTGAGAATCTGAGTTAATTTTTTCATAGGTTTAAGTTTGTTTTATATAAACAAAAACAGTGCATATTTTATTACCCTGTTTATTAAAATTAAAAAAGCAGGAAAAATCCTGCTTTTCGTAATTAATATCAGGAAATATTAAAATTCAATCACTCTTATTTCCACTCTTCTGTTATATCCTTCTTCTTCTTCAGTTTCAGGTATCGGGTAAACTTCGTTTTTGCTGCCCAAACCTTCGGTTTCTATGCGTGATGCATCAATACCGTTATCAGTTAAATATTTTTTAATGACTTCAGCCCTGTCGGCAGATAATTTGAAGTCAACGTCGGTGCTGGGAAACAGTCCGTTTGTATGTCCTTCCAAAACAATTTTTGCTTTAGGGTTAAGTTTCATAAATTTCAGTAAGATTTTTTTAACGTATTCAGATTTCGGAACTATTTCTACATCATTAGCTTTAAAATATATAACTCCGAGAGTTTCATTGTTAAGCCCTTTTTTAACTTTGTTAAGGGCAAAATCAATTTCTTTATTATTCAGATTGTTTGCTTCGTGAGTAGAGAATATTTTAAAAGACGGGAAATATTTATCTGCATATACACATAGTTCATATTTCGGAAATACATTTTCCTGAGAGTTTAAAAGTATTTCCATTTCGTAAAAACCTTTTTTTTCTGTTTGAGAGGAAACGAAAAGGTTATTATTTCTTAGATTTCGCCAGTGTATTTCGGCTTTTAAAGGCTTGCCGTTTTTTGAATCGGTAATTTTACCCGTAATTTTTATTGTTTTTAGTTCTTTAAAGAGAATTGTATGACCTTTTCCGTTTCCGTAAACATTATTAAGAGCCAGGTAAAATTCATCTCCTTTACTTACAGGAACTCCTTTTTCAAAATCGGGTTCATCTCCGGCGTATGATAAGCCTGTTATGCCTTTATCGTTAGCCGGCGGATTGAAATTTGAGCGAATAGGCTTTATTTTTCCTTCATTATATTTTTTACAAAAGTCATTTTCGCTTTTGAAAAGCATAAAGTCGTAATTGTCTTTTGAGTTAAGCGGTATTATGTCGAACAGTAAAATGCCGTTTTTTTGGACCTTAAATTTATACCATGTAGGGTGTTTAGGCAGTGTAAAATCATTAGCAGCCTGTCCTATTTCGGCAGGAGCCGTTGTAGGACCGAAAATATGGAAACGAGAGAGGTCAAATGCTTGTTCGCAAGTTGATGTATTGCTTATATCAACAAGATTTTGTCCGTTTGTATATGCTGCAGTTGTTAAAATAAACAAAACAGTTATTAATATATTTTTTTTCATCTTTCTTGTTTTATTATTTAATAATTTCT
>CAMZKI010000036.1 GCA_947311125.1 uncultured Chlorobiota bacterium | reverse complement strand
TATCCTAAATGTTTAATTTATGCAAATACAAACATTAAAAACGCTATAACAAAATATATATCAATTAGTTAAAGATTTTAAGATGCAAACATTCGGTAGTTATTTATGTAATATTTGATAAGATAAACAAAAGTTCAAAAAATGGTTTTAGTGGACATTTATCATTTAGATACTATTGTCTTTTTATATTCTTTGAATTTTCAGGCAGCTTTTATAAAAAATATTTAATTTTACATAATTAATGTTTCTTATGTACAGGGTAGATTTGCAAAACAATCAGACCACATCAAAAAATAAGTGATGATTAAAGAAAGCAATATAGAACAAAATTTCATCAAGCAACTGACTGACTTGAAATACACATATCGTCCCGATATTGTTGACAGGAAAATGCTTGAACAAAATTTCAGGGAAAAGTTCGAATCTTTAAACAGGGTGCGGCTTACCGACAATGAGTTTGCACGTTTACGTGAACAAATCATTACACCCGATGTTTTTGCCGCTTCCAAATTGCTTCGCGAAAGACAATATTTTGAACGGGAAGACGGAACGCCTTTGCATTTCACCCTTGGAAACATAAAAGACTGGTGCAAAAACGAATACGAAGTTATCAATCAATTACGAATCAATACCGAAAACAGTTTTCAACGCTACGATGTAATTATTTTGATAAACGGACTGCCTATTGTTCAAATAGAACTGAAAAAAGTGGATGTTTCGCCCCGAAAGGCAATGCAACAAATCGTTGATTATAAAAACGACCCGGGCAACGGTTATACAAACACTCTATTGAGCTTTATGCAGTTGTTTATCGTAAGCAACCTTACCAATACTTACTATTTTGCCAACAATAAAAACCAACATTTTGCTTTTAATGCCGATGAACAATTTTTGCCGATTTATCAGTTGGCTGACGAAAAAAACAAGAAAATCACCCATTTAACCGATTTTACCGAAAAGTTTCTTGCAAAATGCACTTTGGGCGAAATGATTAGCAAATATATGGTTTTGGTAGAGAGCGAACAGAAAATATTGGTGATGCGTCCCTATCAAATTTATGCTGTAAAAGCCATTATCGATTGTATTAATCAAAACAGAGGCAACGGCTATATTTGGCATACTACGGGAAGCGGCAAAACACTGACTTCTTTCAAGGCATCTACCCTGCTGAAAAACAATCCCGAAATTGAAAAATGCTTGTTTGTTGTTGACAGAAAAGACCTCGACCGGCAAACGCGCGAAGAGTTTAACAAATTTCAGGAAGGCAGCGTGGAAGAAAATACCAATACCGAAACCTTGGTTAGGCGACTGCTTTCTACCGATTATTCCGACAAGGTAATTGTAACCACCATTCAAAAACTAGGATTGGCATTAGACCAAAACAGTAAACAGAACAAGAAAAAAACGGAAAAAGGTATTTCTACCTATAAAGACAGATTAGCACCGCTCAAAGATAAGCGAATGGTTTTTATTTTTGACGAGTGCCACCGCTCGCAGTTTGGCGAAAATCATAAAGCCATCAAAGAGTTTTTTCCGAAATCTCAACTTTTCGGCTTTACCGGAACACCTATCTTTGAAGAAAATGCCACTTACAAAATCCGTGAAGACCGTTTTGAGACCTACAAAACTACCGAAGCGGTTTTTGAAAAACTTTTACATTCCTATACCATTACGCACGCCATTGATGATAAAAATGTATTGCGTTTTCATATTGATTATTACAAAGGCAAAGGCGAGCAACAACCCAAACCCGGCGAACCTTTGGCACAGCAAGCCGTTGTGGAAGCCATTTTGGACAAGCACGATGCTGCGACCAACAGGCGTAAGTTTAACGCTCTTTTTGCAACCGCCTCCATAAACGATGCTATTAGCTTTTATAAGCTTTTTAAAGAAATTCAAAAAAAGAAAGCCGAAGAAAACCCCGACTTTACACCCTTGAATATTGCTTGCGTATTTTCACCGCCTGCACAATTGATTGCCAAAGAAGGCGACAAACAAAGCCAAAAGAACGCCGCCGACATCAAGCAATTACAGGAAGATTTAATACAAGAACAAGAGGACAACAAACAAAATCCCGAAGAAAAGAAAAAAGCACTGGAAGAAATTATTGCCGATTACAACAAGCAATACGGCACCAATCACAGTATCAATGAGTTTGATTTATATTATCAAGATTTACAAAGCCGTATCAAAAACCAAAAATACAGCAATGCAGATGTTCCGCATAAAAAGAAAATCGATTTGACCATTGTGGTGGATATGCTATTGACGGGTTTTGATTCCAAATATCTCAATACGCTGTATGTGGATAAAAACCTGAAATATCACGGATTGATACAAGCCTTTTCGCGAACAAACCGCATACTAAACGATACGAAGCCTTACGGCAATATTCTTGATTTCCGTTCGCAACAAGATGCCGTTAATCAAGCTGTTGTTTTATTTTCCGGTGAGGATAATGCCTACAAAGCACAAGAAATTTGGATGGTTGACCCCGCACCGGTTGTTATCGATAAATACAAAGAAGCGGTTGAAAATTTGGGCGTGTTTATGGAAGAACACGATTTGGTATGCGAACCGCAAGAAGTGTATAATTTAAAAGGCGATACGGCAAAAATTGAATTTATCAAAAATTTTAAAGAAGTACAACGGTTAAAAACCCAACTCGACCAATACACCGATTTGGACGAAGAACAAAAAGAATTTATTGAAAAGATTCTCCCAACCGATAAACTTTTGGAGTTTAGAAGCTCGTATATTGAAACTGCTAAACAACTTCGCGAAATTCAAATAAAAGAAGGCGATGATGCTCCGCCTGAAATTCAAGAACTGGATTTTGAATTTGTGTTATTTGCTTCGGCTATAATCGACTACGACTATATTATGAACCTGATTGCCGACAGTACGCAAAAAAAGCCGTCAAAATATAAAATGACCAAAGAACAGATTATCGGTTTGCTCAAATCCAATTCAAATTTAATGGACGAAGAGGAAGACCTGACCGAATATATCAATGGTTTGGATTGGGAGCAAGGACAAAATGCCGATGATTTACGCAAAGGCTACGAAACTTTTAAGATAGAAAAATACAATAAAGAACTGGCAAAAATTGCCCTCAAACACGGTTTGCAAACAGTAGATTTAAAGGTTTTTGTAGAAAAAATTATCGACAGAATGATTTTTGACGGCGAAAAACTCACCGACTTGCTGGCACCTTTGGATTTGGGTTGGAAAGCACGAAAAGAAAAAGAATTAGAATTAATGAAAGATTTGGTTCCGCTGTTGAAAAAACTCGCCGG
>CAMZKI010000035.1 GCA_947311125.1 uncultured Chlorobiota bacterium | reverse complement strand
AATTGTGATTTGTGACTCTTCATGTCCGCAGAAATACAGATATTTGCCGTCTAAATCATGAATACTTTTCATATCCTCAGAACTTTTAAAATATTTTATTGAAAGTTCTGAGGATATGATAAGTATTCATGATTTGGACGGCAAATATCTGTATTTCTGCGGACATGAAGAGTCACAAATCACAATTAATGATGTAGTAGGAAAGACTCCTTTCGATTTTTTTGAAAAAGATACGGCACATAATATAGTAAGTAAAATTAAAAAAACTGCAGAAACAGGTAAGGGGTCAAAATTCGAAATAAAAACTGAATGGTTCGGTAAAGAAACATGGTTTGAAGAGAAAACATTTCCTGTTATTAAAAACCAAAAAGTTGTTTCAGTAATTAAAATATGTAGGGACATAACCGGCAAAAAGAAAGCGGAACAGGAACTCAGGCAACAAAAAATATTTTTTGAAGAAATTGTAAATTCATTTGCACATCCTTTATACGTAATTAATGCCGAAACATATGAGATAGAGTTTACCAATGATTTTGCTTTAAGGGAAAAGTTGCCTTACGGAATAAAATGTTTTGCTTATGCCGAATTAAACTCAAAGCCTTGTTCGGAAAACAATAAAGCGTGCCCCGTTACATTATTGAAATATACTGATGAACCCGTTGTAACCGAATATATGCATACAGATAATAAAGGAAATAAACGGTTTTATGAAATACACGGTTTTCCGGTAAAAAATGAAGAAGGGAGATTAATTAAAGTTATAGAATATAACATTGATATAACAGAAAAAAAACAAATAAAAGAAGAGCTTATTAAAGCTAAGGAAAAGGCAGAAGAAAGCGAAAAATTAAAATCTGCTTTTCTTGCAAATATGTCTCACGAAATAAGAACACCTCTTAACGGGATTATAGGTTTCGGAGAGTTACTTAAAACTCCGAATATATCAGCTGAAAAACAAAATTATTACATTGATATAATAAATAAAAGCGGTGAGCATTTGCTGAAGCTGATAAATGATATTATAGATGTTTCAAAATTAGATGCCGGACAGGTAAAAATAGCAGAGCATAAGTGCAGTATAAAAAAAATAAAGAAAGAAATATATGAAGCCTTTGAACCGTTGCTAACTGCCTCAAAAAAAAATATACAGTTTATTGTTGATGATACCGAATACGGCGGAAAAGATTTTATATATACTGATTCGTTACGTTTAAAGCAAATTCTTTTCAATATTACGGGTAATGCAATAAAATTTACGACAGAAGGTTTTGTAAAAATTAAATATATTTTAAATACGGAAAATATGATAGAGTTCTCTGTATCGGACACAGGAATAGGAATAGGAAAAGAAGAAGTAAAACATATTTTTAAAAGGTTTACTCAGGCAAACAATGACACAACAAGATTGTTTTCAGGAACAGGTTTAGGCCTTACAATTTCTAAATCCTTGACAGAACTTCTGGGCGGAAAAATTTCCGTAATTTCAGAAAAAGGAAAAGGAAGTGTTTTTAAATTTACTGTTCCGTATAAACCTGCATAAACAATTTTTGTTCAAAACTTCGCATTATAAACGAAGTTCTGAATATTTACAAACCATAACTTCTGAAATTAAGATGCCTTTATCTTTTCCGCACCCGTAACCTTACCGTAAATTATAAGAGCAACGGCAGAAAATAAAGCAATTCCTGCAAAATAATACCAAATATAATGAGCATGAACCGAAGCTGCAGCCCACTCAGAATGTGAATTAAACAGAGTAGGGTCGGGACAGTACCTGTCTAACAAAAAACCGGAAATTCCGAACCCGAGAACAGAAGAAATAAAAGAATGTAAATGACTGAATCCCAAATATAAACCTTCTTCTCCTTTTGGTGCCTGAAGTGAAAACAGTTCTAAATACCTCGGAGAAATAAATGATTCTGCCAATGCTTGAAATACAATACCTATTATCATCATTAAAGCAATAGGATGCAAACTGACAAAGCCTAAATCAATATCATTTCCCCCGAGCAAATTTCCGGAAGCCATAGCCAAAGCAGATACAGGCATTATAAACATTCCTACTGTCATTGAAAAAACCGAGCTTTTTTTGCGCATAAGCTGGGTAATCCAAGCAACGCTGAGAACAACAACAAGCGGATTTACGTTTGCATACCACGAAGGAGCAGAATTTTCGCCAGCCATTCTTAAAACATATTTCGGCATTGTCGCATACAATTGATGCTGAACCATCCAAAAACCGCTTATAATAAAAATCAGCACTATTAATTTAACGTTGGTAACAACTTTTACGAGAGCTGTCCATATTTCTTTAAAAGATTTACCTTTTCCTGAATCTTTAGCACTTTTATAAAATAAGAATATTAGGAGAAGAGCAATAAAAGTCATACCTGCCGAAAAATAATTCAAATTTATCAAGCCTAAATTACCCATACTGTCGCGTAACGGCTTAACGATAGTTTTTCCGGAAAAAGCTCCTATATTCACCATCATATAAAAAACAGAAAAACCTCTTGCTCTTGTAGCCTCGGTAGTTTCTTTTGCTATTGTTCCCGTTATTACCGACTTTATAAACGAACCGCCTACCATTATTACAAGCAAAACAGGGATTATATAATATCTGTCAGAAGAAGTTCTCAAACCTTTATAAACAACTTCTCGTCCGTATTCGGCTAATCCCCTGGATTCAAGAATTCCCGGCAAAACAGCAAGTCCCAGATAACCTGCCGTAAGTAAAAAAAATGCAAGCAACAGCGACTTTTTAAAACCTATTTTATCTGCATATGCACCGCTGAATGTAGGAAGAAGATATAACCCTCCAGAGAAAATACCTGAAATAATACCGGCTTCAATATCCGAAAAACCGAGTATTCGTGAAAGATACAGAGTTATAACTATAAAAACTCCGTAATAAGCTGCTCTTTCCAATAATTCAACACTGTTTGCTACCCAAAACTCTCTCGAAAATTTTACTTTTTCTCTTTTGTTTGAAATATTTGTCATAAATCAATGCTTTTCTGTTAAGTTTTAAAATTAAAAGCAGCGAAGATATAATAAAAAAGCTAATTGAAAAATCGCTTTGTTTTAAAACTCAATACCGAATATTTTTTTCAGGCGTTCCTTATCCTTTTGCAAAACTCTGTTAAGATATTCTCGGTTTTCAGACGAAAGCGGCATATAATCTGTTTCTTTTCTGTTTAATGAAGAAATTTTTTCGGGAAGTTTTGAATGAAGAATAATATTTTTAATATTTTTCGGTAAAATCTTTCTCAAAACAATACGAACCGGGTTATTCCTGTTTAATAAAAATTGCTGTAATGCCTTTGATTTTGTTGCAGCAGATTTATTAGCGGTAATTTTGGGTAAATGTTCATTAAAATCATCAATTTCTAAGAAGTCTGATAATTGTTTCAGCAAAAACATCGTATTGTGTTTTAAATCCAAAGTTTTCAATATTAAAATATTCTTTCTCGAAAAAAATTCAGACCAGTAAGAAATATGTTCAAAATACATACTTTGCCATACGTTGCATAAATTATTCAGGATTGTAATATCTGAGTTTTTAATATAAAAGTCCTCTTCCTCAGCAGATTTTACAAACGACATACTTTTCTGAATATATCCGTTATTAACGGCATATTGAAACGAAGACCATGCACGTTCTGCCGGTTCTCTCAATATCACAATAATTTTCATATCCGGATTATAGGCGGCAATTCTTTCAGGAGCTTTTTTATCAATTAAGAGGTAGGTATCGGCAGCAACCTTTAATTTTTCATTTTTGCAATGTCTCCAAAATGAATGATAATATTTTTCGCCCCTTTTATATAAATCATCAACAGAAAAATAATGCACTTCTTTTATGTCCGAGAAACACACATCTTTATGGTTCTCAAGATACTTATACAAAGTTGTTGTTCCCGAACGTCCGGCACCTATTATAATTGCATTTATCCGCATTAATCAAATATTTTTAATTTAACAAAGAAAATAAAAATAATGATTATGATAGTGTTCGGCAATAAAATGATTTTAACTGTTTT
>CAMZKI010000034.1 GCA_947311125.1 uncultured Chlorobiota bacterium | reverse complement strand
TTCTGACATTTATGTTTCTGACGCAATAGATTATATCCAAAAAGGACTTATATATCACTTTAAACCCGGCGGCATACTCATAGATTCTTTTAAGACGGATATAATCTATTGCGTCAGAAACATAAATGTCAGAAGTTACAGGGTCTATTCCCAAACCGTAAAAAAGTTTTTCGCTTTGAGGTATAAATGCAGTTGCCGGGAGATTTTCCGAGTTAACGGACATTTTGAAAATACCTTTTTCCGTATCTGCAGTTCCGCCCCAAGAACCGTTTATGAAATATAGCGTATCTTTTGTTCCGTTAACGGAAAGTCGCGACGGAGATGTTTCCGTTGACGGAAAATTAATAATTTTTTCAACAGTAAAGGTTTCGGCATCTATTTTTGTTAATGCCGGTATTTCCTGCCCTCCGGGTATCCCCGAAAATCCGCCGTCAGATAAAACCCAAAGTTTATTGTTTTTATCAAGGATAATGCTGTTAGGCTGTTTTGTAATCGTTAAAGAATCAACCAGTCTGTCCGTCTCAATATCTATTTTATACACTTTATTATTATATGACCATCCTGTTGCAAATGCCGTATTTTTGTATTTTACAATTTGTTCCGTTCCGTTTCCTATAAATACAGAGCCTGTTTTTTGAAAAGTTTCGGGATTTATTATTGTTATATTTTTATCGTATAAATCTGTTATATAGGCTTTTGTATTTGAAATCATTAAAATATATCTGGGTGATGTAAGCCCGGTAACGGTTGCTTTATGCCTAAATGTTTTTGTATTAATAACAGAAATTTTACCGGAGTTATTTATTACTAAAAATATCAATGAATCTTTAATTGTTGCCGACATACAAACATCTCCGAGCGGAAAATCGTTCGCATTATAAAATATATTATTGCTTGCAGTTTCTGTTTCGGGCTCGTAAAATGATAAAGAAGCGTTCCCGTAAGTAAAATTACCTTCATTGCATATGAATACGCCTTTTGATTTTTCATATTCGACAATTTCAGGCGGCGGTGTTTTTTTGCATGATATGCTGTATAAAATAATCACAAACAACAGAAATGACATATGCAAACTTATTTTTATTTTAACCTTCATATCCTAAATTTCTATTTTCAAACTGATAAAAAACTGTCTGCCCGGCATTGCTCGCCAGAGTATCTCCTGATAATCGACATTCAGTAAATTTTTAATTTTTACCTGAATATCTGCATTTACTTTTTTTACATTAATTTTTTTTCCGACAGTAATATTGTCAATATTATAAGCCGGCAGCCTGTGTCTTATATCCTCATTTGACGAACTCGTAAATCGCTCACCTGTATAAACGTGCGAAAATCTGATATAGCTTCGTTTATATCCGATATCAAGCAAAGCATTAGCCTTGTGCAGCGGTATATAAATCAGTTGTTTTCCGTATGAAGCATCTGCAATGTCGCCTTTATCGGTTTCGTTTGTTGTTTTTGTATAAGAATAATTTATTTTAAAGTGAGTTTTAAGTTTTTTAAGATTATATTTTCCGGACAACGAAAATTCAAATCCTCTTGCAAATACTTTTTTTATATTTTCGGCTCGCCAGTATTGAAAGTCGCCCGGCATCCAAATTATCCAGTCATTTATATGTGAGATATATCCGTTTATATCACTTTCAAGTTTAAGATTATTTTTATCTGATATTTTATAATTAAGATTAAAATCTCCGGAAAAGCTTTTTTCGGGTCTTAAATCGGGGTTTCCGCCGGGTATCCAGAATAAATCGTTTAAAGAAGGATTTTTGTAATTACGACTTATACCTGTTTTAAATGTAAAGGGAATTTTATCGGAAAAAATCATAATTCCTCCGGAATACATCAAGGGTAAAAACTTTTTATCCGTCAAATTTGCCCTTAAAAGAGCATAAGAGTTTATGTTTTTTTCAGCCTTGTAATCAGAATAAATAAGCAATTCCGTAAAGTTTCTTTCCGCAAAATAAGAAATCTCCGTTTTTTTATCAAAGTAGTTTGCTTTTTGATACTCACTTGTTAATTGTGTTTGAAAAAAATACTTATCATTTATTTTATAATCATACTTCAGATTAGAAAAGAATCTGTTTACTTTACTTTTAGAATCAGTACGAACAAAAGTCTCATTTTCTGTTTTATCACCGGAAAAATACTGCATATTTTCGTTAATAAATCCTGCTGAAATTTTTGTTTTCAGCTTTCTCTTATCCGAAAAATATTCAACAATTGTTTTAAAATCATTACCCGTCTGATTTTCAAGCCTTCCGTCTCCCTGAAAAGACATAATAGGCGGAATGTTTCTGTCGAAATACTGCAACCACGTATTTAATTTTACTTTTTTATTTTCAGATAATTTGACTGCAACAGTATTCAGCAAAGCATTCTTTTTATAATCGGCATTTTTTTGTCTTTCAAAAACCGGGTTTCCCACGGCATTGTTATAATACAAAAAATCATTTTCCGATTGCTCGTGATAAAATTTTAAAGATGCGGTTAATATTGAATTACCGCCGGTAATTTTTGCAAATGTCTTGTACGTATTATTACTTCCGAAAATTTGCATTAACGAAGTTGAAAAACCTTTTTTGGTTTCAATGCCGGAGGTAAGCAAAATTCCGCCGCCCAAAGCACCGCCGACAGACAGTAAAGAACTTCCGCTTTTTAAAATAACAGCTTTATCAACAAAAAAAACAGGAATTAAAGACAAATCAGCCTGCCCGAGCATAGGATTATTCAGAGATATACCGTTCCACAAAATTTGCGTGTGCGAAGCACCCGTTCCGCGAAAAGATGCAGTTGCCGACAACCCCTGCCCGTATGATTTTATAAAAATATCCGTATTTTCCGATAATAATTCGGACAAAGATATATCAGCATTTTTCCTTATAACACTTGAATCAGTTTCAAAGCAAACAGCAATGACTTTATCCGGTTTTATTATCTTATCTCCTATTATTTCAACCTCTTCTATATATAAAGTGTCCGCATAATTTTGAGAATATGCTCCGCAATACGAAAAGGTTAAAAACATTATGAGAGTACTTTTTTTCAAAACAAACCTCAACTTAATTTTTAATAATTTTTTTAATACAAACGGTGTTTTTATCTGATATTTTCACAAAATAAATACCCGAAGGCAGTGTTGAAATATCAATTTGCTTATTTTCCGAATATCCCTTAATTTTCTTAAAAATATTCCCAAAACCGTCTGATATTTCTATGTTTACGCTATTTGCATTTTTAATCCCGAAAAGATTTAATGCAGGGTTCGGATACGGAACAAATATATTCGGACTGCCGTTTTCAATATATCCCGGTTCCGAAACCGTAACATTTATACTTGTCGAAATATTCGGATTTGACACCAATGTTGCCGTAACGATTAAGCTTCCGGTTTGTGTTGCCGTTAAAATATTATTTTCATCAACAGATGTTCCCGGCAAATTGCAAGAAAACAAAATATCAGCTCCGGTTTGCAATTGCCCTTTATTAAACAAAAATGCTTCTAACGGATATTGAGTTCCGGTGTATATCGTCGCCGGTAAATCTTTTATTACAATAACATCCTCTGTTCCTACGACAGAATTATCGGGCAAAATATCAACCGCTCCGGAAATCTCTGTCGACAACTCTCCCAACCATCCGAGGTTTGCATTTACTCCGCAAGTAACTTTTATAAAATCTATTTCGTTTAAATATACATAGTTTCCGTTTTCATCAACAGCCCAGGAAATATCAAAAGAATCACCTCCCATATTTTCGGTTTCATTTGTATAAGGATTATCAGGCAGTTGCGAATTTATATCACCTCTGAGCCGGTTATCCGCATAGCCGAAAACTCTTTGATACGAGTGTATATTTGCAGCATCCGAGCAGTCTATATTTGCGGTTATTTTTGTCCCGGACAGTGTATAATTTACCTGATTTATATTCGGGAAATTTTCCGGCAGAGGGTAATAAGTTTGTGTATGATAATCATTTGCAAAAATATATCCGCTTTCGCCGACATTGTCTGTCCAAGGAACATCAGCAGCCGATGATTGCCCGGGATTTGTATATGTTATTTCATAATTATGAACTGCGGAGGAGAAAAAATAATCACTTCCTGCAAGTTCATACCAAATCTCATCAGGCAGTCCGTTTGCATTTTCATCTTTCATAACAGAAACTATTCCCGGCTCTGCACTTAACTCTGATGCAGGATTTCCGAAAATTACAAAGTCTATTCCGAAAGGATTATCAATATTGTTTTCAACAGGATTTTGAAACTTAAAAATAATATAACCGCCGAATGCTCCGAGACTTACAATTCCTGTTGTTGTTCCTGTAATTGACTGTGCCGCCGCCTGATTTCCGTACGGAGTATTAATAAATTGACCCGGAGCAGGTGTATATTCAATTATTTCAGAGATATATTGAGCTTTTAAATTTAAGCTCAAAATTAAAACGAATAGTAATGAACAGCTTTTTTTTTTCATATTCTGCAATTATCAAAAGAACATTTTAAGAAATTTTCTTGATTTGCAGAAAACGATGCAGGCAGGATAGAGCACCGTTGTTGCTTGCCTGTTCTCCGCAGACTGCAAAACAAGGTCGGGTACCGGCAGGTCTTCTGACTTACTCCCGATTATACACCTTCCCGTCCGTCGGTTCAGACAGTGGTATTTCGTATAACCTGAAAATGAGCTTACAGCAGCGGGAACTGTTGCCGATTTTCACGGCATTCCCTATTATCTCATAAAAGAGACCGATACTTTTGCAAAGTTAATATATTTTACTGATATATTAACAAAATTTAATCCCAACTTTATCGGGATTAAAAATATCCTGATATTTAACAGGTTGGGTTATATGAAGTTGTGCTCTTAAAACAGTTTTTATACTATTTTTTCTTTTTGGTAATTATAATAATTGCGTCAGGGTTTCTTTTTTGTAATATAGACTCGAACTCTTTAATTTCCGTATCGGTAATTTCAATATTTTTTGCTCTCAGCATTGTCAAGTTAGGTATCCCGATAAGGTAGTCCAAACTTTTCGCTTTTATTTTCGTATCAGAACAATCTATATCCTGCAGACTTTTAATAAGTTGCACAGGTCTTAAAGTTTCAACTTTTGTTTTGGAACAGTCTAATCTTTGTAAATTTTCCAATTTTGATAAGGGGGTTAAGTCGTCAATATTGGTTTCACTGCAATTTAATTCTACTAATTCCTTCATATAATTTACACCGTCAAGAGAAAAAAGCGAAACGTTTTGTGAGACATCAAGTTTTGTTAAATTTTTTAAGTCTTTTAAAATTCTCAAATCCACAATAGTTGTATAACGAACATCAAGACTTCTTAATTTTTCAAGGTATCGCAAGGGAACAAGGCTTTTAACCATTGTATTTCCGCAGTTTATTTTTTCAAGATTATTCAAAGACGAAAGAGGTATGACCGAATTTATGTTGTCGTTATCAGAGCAGTCTATTTCTCTTAAATTTATAAGATTTTCGATGCCGTCAAGACTTTGTAAACCGCTGTTTTTGGCTTTAATAATTTCAAGAAGCTGAAGAGCTTTTGCCGGTTTTAAACTTTTTATATCTTTATTGTCTTCAATATCAAGAAACACCATTTTTCCTATTTCCTGAAGTTGTTCGTCCGTAGGCGTTATATCTTTCCCCTTAAAATGCTGTTTTTGTATTACCTTTTTCCAAGCCGGAGATAATGAGTTCCACCAATCTCTGTCTGTAGTTTGGGCTGAGATATCACTAAAAACAAAGAGGATAAAAAACAAAGCCATTAAGTATCTTAAGATTGTTTTCATTTTCATATTTTTTTAATTAGAAATCAGAAACTATTATCTGTATTCCAGTTTTACTTCAAGTTTTCTGCCGTATCCGTCATCAAATGAAATTAGTGTCGGATAATAATCGCTTTGTAAATCGCGAGACTCAATTCTGAACGTTGTTACAGGAGCCGTATTATCTAAATTTGACCATATCTCAAATTCCAAAACATCTCTGTTGTAATCTCCGTTAAACCAATACAAGTTTCGGGTTATAGGGAAAGCAACAGGAAAGGAAGCTGTAGAGTTGGTATGGCTGCTCTCTTGCTCGTGAAACCCGGCATACCATAAATCAACCCACACATCGGCACCTATATATGACGACGGCAGCCAAACAGTAACCTCATCAATAAAAATATCTGCAGGCGGCGGTTTTATAATTAAATTTCGAGAAAAGAAAGAGGTATCTCCGTTACAGATTGCACTTAAAGTGCATGGGTATATTCCTTCTGTATTATAAATATGACTCGGATTTTTTACGGTTGATGTGTCTCCGTCACCGAACTCCCAAAAGAAAGACGTTGCATGTTTTGAGTAGTTTTGAAATTCTACATATGCCGGAGCCCAAAGCGAATCAGCCCTTGAAGCATAATCCCAGTCTGAAAATGCCGATGTCGAATCCGGTGTCAGATATAAGGATATTGATTTTGAATCAAAAGATTTATTCTGTTTTATGGACAATGTAACTTTGTAAACACCTTGTTCCTGATAAATATGAACAGGTTGTTGTTCGTCAGAGCTTGTTCCGTCTCCGAAATCCCATGTATACTCAAGGTCTTTAGTTCTATGTTCAGCATCGGGGTAAAAATAAACAACATACGGAGCCGAACAGTTTTCTACACTGTCAGTTATATCGAAAATTTCAACATGTCCCTTACAATTTGATAAAAAAACAGAAATAAAAACTGCAAATAAAGGGATTAAAAAACTTAAAATTTTTAAATTTACGTTTGTTTTCATTATAAATCCGGGTTTTAGGTTAACAGTTTGTAAATATACAAAAAAAGAACCAAAATGAAATTTTTGTAAAAAAAAGATAAAGAGTTTTTTTCCTTTTACTGCTCAATAATAAACTATTATTGCTTAATTTTGCATAAAATCAAGGATATGAAATATTTTATAACCATTGCGATTTTATTTTTAGGATTATCTGTTTTTTCACAAAGGACAATAAACGGCAGAGTTACTAAAACAGGAGGAGGTATTCTTGCCGGCGTAAAAGTTTTTGCTAAAGAGGCTCCTTCAATTTTCACACTTACCGACGAGCAAGGTAAATATACCGTTGAAATACCTGAAGAAGTAACTGCTTTAGTTTATTCTTATTCCGGAATGGCAACCAAAACCGTTAAGATAAAAGAATTTAATACAATTAATGTAAAATTAACTCCGGCAAAATATAAAACTTTCAGATACGGTATCGGTATTGCTGCGGGAAAATCAGAATTCAGGGTTTTAACTCCGAAAATAATACCTGACACTATATCGATAAAGCTTATTCCCGTATCTCTAAATGCAAACTTATTTTACCGTTTCAATAAAAAACTTGAACTTCAAGCAATTATTGAAGACGGACTGAATATAGCCGAAATTCCTGTTGACTCTGTTACATCCTACGGAGATACTATCCGACAAACAGAAAAAACAGCTCTTAACAGATTTACGGTTTCTTTTCTTCTCAACTATCACATAAAACTAAACAAAACAGGGAACCATTCGGCATTCATAGGCTTAGGTCCTCAATACCAACATATAAGTTTTTTAGATGCTAATACTGTCGGGATTCGTTTCCAGACCGGAATAAACATTAATAATTACGGTTTTACTACAAAATTTTGGTTTGCCGGAGATATCTCATCAGGTAAATTTAATGCAGATAACATATATGTCCCGGACTATATTTATAAATATTCCGGGGGAAGATTCGGTGTAACATTTATTTTTTGATATTTTTATGCTGCCGATTCTCAATATCAAGCAGATATTTTTTTCTGCCTAAACCTCCGGCATAACCGATAAGTGTGCCGTTTTTCCCTATTACGCGATGGCAAGGAACGATTATTGCAATTTTATTTGCCCCTGTTGCCCCGGCAACCGCACGAACAGCTTCAGGTTTCCCCGTTTTTTGAGCAACATCGGAATATGAAACAGTTCTTCCGTAAGGAATCTCAAGTAATGTCTCCCATACAGATTTTTGAAATTTTGTTCCCGTAAAATTTAAAGGAATATCAAAAACAAATCGTTTTTTCTCAAAATATTCATTCAATTGATTCTGAATTTGAATAAGCAGCGGATGCTCACTTTCCGCAATTTCTGTTTTAAAGTATCTTTTTAAACCGGATATTTGCCTGTCATATCTCTTCCTGTCACAAAATTCCAGCAAACTTAATCCCTCATCTGAAACAAAAGCCGACATTTTGCCTAAAGGCGTCTTTATTTTACCGAAAACTAACATAACACTATCTTGTTTTATAAACAATTCATCAAAAATAGTTTTTAATGTTTTTTAATAATATTAATTTTGAGTTTAATTATTAAAATTGTAAAATTATGAAATCTTTATTTTTATTTTTGTTTATTACGGTTGTTTTTCTAAATTCTGATGCCCAAACTCTTGAGCAAAATATACAGGAAATAAGAACTCAGTTTAAGTTTATAAACAGCCAAAAAGATTTTCAGAAAGTTGTTTTTGAAAATGAAGAATTTACCGATGAAGTCCCTAGCGAAGGATGCGGACTGGAAGTATATTACAAAAACGGAAACTTATATAAAATGATTGAAAGCGATGCGGCTTCCGTCAATCTTTATACTACCGAATATTACTTTAAAAATAATCAATTGATTTTTGTTTACAGAAAAGAAGACGAATTTACAAAAATACCCGGGGGCAAAGTCGTTGATACCGAAACAATTTACGAAGAACGCACTTATTATAAAAACGGAAATATCATCAGACATCTTGAAAAAGGAATGTCGGTTTTAGACAAACCGCTTGATTATCTCGAATTGTCTGAAGAATATAAAAAATATTACGAAACAAAAGTAAAATACGAAAAACTATACAACCTTTTGCAGGGAACTTGGATAAATTCAGATGATATTGACGATTGGTTTGAGATTACGGGTAATAAAGGGGTACAATATGACAGGGATAATTATGTCAGTACATTCCGTTTTTGGTTTAACGGGCGATACATTTGGTTTCATTATACCGACAAAAATGAAGACGTTAAATTTGAGATACTCGAACTTACTGACAAAAGTTTTCAAGTTCAAAATCGCCTGACCGGAGAAGTTTTGTTTTACGAAAAAAATAAAGACTGAACATTTTTTATGAAAGCTGTTTTTTTAGTTGGTGCCGTACAGGCATTATTTCCGGCAATTTTGCTGTTATCAAAAAAACAGAATAACTGACGATTATATTTTGGCTGTTTGGCTTATTATAACCGGTATTCCGCTTTTTTTATATTTCATAAATTACGAAAATTATTCGTTTATTTTAAATCATTCGAAAAGTATTCCTACTTACCTGATGATTATCAATATACCTTTATTGCTGATTCAAATCCCTTTTCTGTATATTTACGTAAATTCTGTCGTGAAAACAGACAAAAATTTCAAAGCAATATACCTTTTTAATTTTATACCGGTAATACTTTTTTTTTATTGCATTTTACTTTATTATTAATTTCAATTCGGAAAATAAAACAACTTTTAATTTATATGAATATCCGTATTACAGAATAATACTGCTGTTTTTTCCGCTTACCGCAATTCTTGCATTTTATTTATATTTTTAAATCTTACATCAGAAAATATTGATTTTAATTGGCTCAAAAATCTTATAATTATTATTGCCGTTGTATGGCTTATTTTCAGCGTATTTGCTCTGCTGTTCAAAAATATGCACAACACTTTTAACATTCAGAAAATTATTCTTATTTCGGTTTCAATTGCAATTTTTATACTCGGCTATTTCGGATTTCTGCGAGCAAGTATTTTTCTTTCCGCAGAAATAAACGGAAATAAGAAAAATTCGGAACAACAAAACCGGCAATTCCGGAAACCGAAGCAAACCAAATTCTTGAAAAGCTTATTTCTTTTATGCAAAAAGAAAAGCCCTATCTGGAAAGCAAATTAACACTTAAACAATTAGCCGATAAAATATCCGTTCAGCCGCATCGCCTGTCAAACACTATCAACGAACATTTACATAAAAACTTTTTTGATTTTATAAACGAATACCGGTTTGAAGAAGTAAAAAACAAGATAAAAATCCGTTTCCGCAATCGTTATTTTAACATTCAACAACATAAAAATCCGAAAATCAGACTATTTACTGACGGAAGGCAGCGGAGAACTTACAATAAAAAGAAAAACTTCCGAAGGAAAAGAATTTTCTTTTACCGGAACTCTTGTTTATAAAGAAGACGGAACAATTATTCTGACCTTAAACGGCGAAGAATATATCATAGATTTGGTTTCGGGTGAAATCAAAAGTTAAGTGTAATAAAATTAAAAAATCGTGAAAGGCAGATAACCTAAACCTAATGCTCCGTAACTGCCTGCCTTTCCGATTTTTTTCGAAAAACTAAACTGCAAAACTCAAAAAAAATGAAAAAATTTGTTATTATTGTTCGTCATGCTAACTTTGAAGAACTTTGGGCAACAACCAATAATTTTACAACAGCTTTAAAATATGCAATAGAAGCTATTTTGTCAAACAAAGGAAAAATCGTAAAAATTAAATGAACAGATATTTCTTCATAATATTAATTATTTTTTCGATTTCCGCTGAGTTAAACGGGCAAACCGACTTAACACAAACCGTAAGAGGCACGGTAATTGACAAAGAATCGCAAAGCCCCGTACCGGGCGTAACGGTTTTAATCGTTAATTCAAATCCGCAAATTGTTACCGTAACCGACAACAGCGGATATTTTCGTTTGGAAAATGTTCCCGTAGGCAGAATTACTCTTCGGGCAATGATGTTGTCATACAATCCTTTTGAATTAAGAAATTTAGAATTAAAATCGGGAAAAGAGCTCGTTTTAACAATTGAACTGACCGAAAATGTTGAAGATATAGGCGAAGTCGTTATAAAAGCCAACCGAAAAGATAAGCCGATTAACGAAATGGCAGCGGTAAGTGCCCGCTCGTTTACCGTTGAAGAAACCGAACGCTATGCAGGCACTTGGCTCGACCCGGCACGTATGGCGGCAAATTATGCCGGCGTAATGGCTGTCGGAGACCAACGTAACGACATCATTATCAGGGGTAATTCGCCTTTGGGCTTGCTGTGGAAATTAGAAGGCATAAGCATTCCCAATCCGAATCATTTCGGAACTTTGGGTACAACAGGCGGACCTATCAGCATACTGAATAACAACCTTTTGGATAATTCCGATTTTTTTACCGGTGCCTTTCCGGCAGAATACGGCAACGCACTTTCGGGTGTTTTCGATTTAAAAATGCGAAAAGGAAACAACGAAAAATACGAATTTACGGCACAAGCCGGTATGAACGGTTTGGAATTCGGCAGCGAAGGTCCGTTTTCAAAAAAATCAAAAGCATCATACCTTGTAAATTACCGATATTCGACTTTGGCTGTTTTTAAATATTTAGATATTCATTTCGGCGTAAGCGGCGTTCCGGAATTTCAGGATTTATCGTACAAAATAAACATTCCGACAAAAAAAACGGGAACATTTGCATTTTTCGGCACAGGCGGATTCAGCACCATAGAAGTTCTTTATGACGATAAGAAAAAAGACGATTGGTCGTTCGGCAGAAACGAGCTTAATTTTAAATTCGGTTCGGGAATGGGCGTTACCGGAATTTCCCATTTCTACGCTTTCGATAATTCATCGTATTTAAAAACCGTTTTTGCCGTTTCCGGAACCTATTCTTCGGCAAGAGCCGATTCGGCAAATACCGACGAACTGACAATTTTCTACGGCGATAATTCTTGGGAGAAAAAATATTCGGCTTCAACAAAATACACTAAAAAATTTAATGCGAAAAACACATTTAACACGGGTATTACACTTGATATGTATAATGTTCAATACGAAGACAGTGCACTTTTGCCGGATTATTCTTATATATATTTATCGGAAGTAAGTAACGAAACAATGACCTTAATCGGTGCATTTTCTCAATTCAAACACAAATTCAGCAATAATTTATCTTTGATAAGCGGACTTCATTTTCAGGATTTTACACTTAACGGAAACTATTCTTTTGAACCGCGTATCGGCTTGAAATGGAATTTTATTCCGAAACACAGCATAGGCATAGGTGGGGGAATTTTAAGCCAAATGCAGCCGCGTTTGTTTTATTTTCGCGAAACGCACATAAACGATACAATATATTTTACCAATAAAAATCTTAAATTCTCAAAAAGCAAACAATTGGTAATTTCTTACGACTACTTGATTAACAGAAACTTAAGACTAAAACTTGAAAGTTATTATCAATATCTTTACGACATTCCGGTTGAAAAGAAATCTTCAAGTTTTTCGATGATAAATTACGGAACAACTTTTTTTGAAGTAAGACAAGACAGTTTGGAAAACAAAGGAACAGGCGAAAATTACGGATTAGAACTAACTTTCGAAAAATTTCTCGATAAAAATTATTATTTTCTTTTTACTTCATCTTTGTTTCAATCAACATATAAAGGCAGCGACGGAATAAAACGAAATACGATTTACAACGGAAATTATGTTTTTAATTTTCTTGCAGGTTACTCGTTTAAACTCGGTAAATACAATACCCTCAATCTGGATTTTAAAACCGTATATGCCGGCGGGAAACATTACATTCCGGTTGATTTGGAAAAATCAAAACTTGCCGGTGCACAAGTTTTAGATTATTCGCAGGCATACGAGCCGGAATATCCCGATTATTTCCGGATTGACGGCAGAATAGGTTTTAAAATAAACCGAAAAGATTTCAACACCGAATTTGCTTTCGACCTGCAAAATATTACAAATCATAAAAACGTATTACTCCAAAGCTATGACGTTCAAAGCAATTCCGTAGTTTATGATTACCAATTGGGCTTGTTTTATGTGTTTTTTGTTCGTTTTCAGTTTTAAACTGTGTTATTAATAGTTTTAAATTTAAAAATTAATTAATTTTCCAACCTTTTAGAGGTTTAACTCGTCATTACCATAACATTTAAAATATATTGAAATGCAAAAAAAATATCTTACTTTTTTAATTATATTGTTTCTTTTTGCTGCGTGCAACAAGAAAAATATATGGAAAGAACCTACGGATGTAGGATTCAATATTGATATAAAAAAAGCAGATGTTGTAGACAAACGTTTTAACTTTACTGACGGTACCATAATTATTGCAGAATTTGAATTTGAAGGAGAACGCGAGCAGGCTGATGATATATATTTCTCAAAATCATTTCCGGGAGGATTAAGTATAGATTTTGACCCTGATACTCCGATTCCGGAATTGGATTTTGATATTCCGCAAGGAACATATACAAGAATTACTGTTGCATTTGATACTTTTGACGATTTGGGTTACAACAATATCGTTGTAAACGGAACTTATGCTAACTCCGAAAACATGAAACGTCCTTTAAGATTTGAGTTTAAATCGGGAGAATACTTTGAAATTACTGCCGAAGATTATTCAGGAAACAGTCAAATTATTTTAGATGCCGATATTCCTGCATCGGCAACCATAGTATTAAATCCGGTCTATTGGTTTCAAAAAGTTTCGTCTTCACTAATGGACGAGGCAACTTTAACTGAGATTAACGGTAAGGAAACAATACTAATAAACGATACCGTTAATGAAGACATTTTTGATATTGTTGCGGACAGACTTGACGAATCAACAGAGACTGTTTTTATAACAAACTAATTAAATCGTGAGCAAAGAAATAAATACTATATCTGATAAAGAACTAGTAAAGCGGTGCATAGCATACGAAAGAAAGTATCAGGAAATGCTGTATCGCAAATATGCAGATAAAATGTATTCGGTAGCTATGATATACAGCAATAATAATGAAAATGATGCAAGTGATATTCTGCAAAACGGTTTTATCCAAGTATTTAAAAAAATCCATACTTTTAAGTTTAACGGTTCTCTCGAAAGTTGGATAAGGCGCATAGTAGTTAATAAAGCGATAGAATTATACCGAAAAAAAGTAAGGGAGAGAGACAACATAGCCGAATATAAAACATTTGCAGAAACAGAAACAGATGGGATATTGGGAAATATAAATGCTGACGACCTGATAAAACTTGTTAACAGTCTCCCGTCAAAAGCATCTGTAGTATTAAAATTATTTGCTGTCGAAGGGTACAGTCATAAAGAAATTGCTGAAAAACTAAAAATAAAAGAAGGTACTTCAAAATCTCAACTTAACAGAGCCAGACACCTGCTGAAAGAGGCTATAAGCAAGCAAAATGGGTAAAGAAGATAACACATATAAAAAAATAAAAGAGAGTTTTGAGCAAATAAACAGTTCTGCTCCTGAAAATCTGTGGAATAAAATATCCGGAGAATTAGACAGTTCTTCCCTAACCGACAATGTCCTTGACGATAAAATAAAAAGCAGTTTTAATTCCGTAAACAAACAAGCACCCGAATATATTTGGAATAACATAAACAGGCAATTAAACATAGATACTGTATGGAATCGTATAAGTAAAGTCTTAGACAGAAGACAATATTTCTATAAAATAACAAAAGCCGCAGTTTATGCCTTATTTCTGATAATGCTGTTATGGGGAGGTTATACATACCGTTACAATTTATACGATAACGGCGAAAATTTCAGCAAAAATTATAAAGATATTATTACTGAAAAAAATGTTAAAGCTAAACAAGTTAAAGCTTCGGACAATAAAAAACAAAGAAATGTTTTATCAGGAAACAGTAAAAAAATAAGCCTGAACAATCAAACACGCTCGAGTAAATCAAATTATGAAAGTGAGCATGAAACAATTTCTGTTAATCGAAACAGCACTTTTTTAAAAGCAAAAACAGAACAAAAACAATTACAGGCTGACAGTAACAATTATTTGCCGCCCATAATACCTCCGGTATTATTCTCTGAAATTAAAAACAGCAGTTTTGTATTTCCAGAAATTAAATTTCCGAATAAAGACACAAAGTATATTCACCGTAAATACAAGCCTTTTTCAATAGGATTTATATATCAATACGATAATACATGGCTAATAAACAATGAAACCCATACAGCATTTGACAAAACAAGTCTTGTTGCCACAAACTACTCATTAACGGGCAGTTATGCAGTTTTACTTAATTATTCAATATCCTGTTTCAGTGAAATTTCAACAGAATTTTATGTTAATGATAAAATTATTCAAAATTACGGTAAGTACACAGAAGGTAAATATATAAACAAGAAAATTGAATTGACCTACTTGAAAGCCGCACTATTATATAAACAAAACTTTTCAGTGAAAATAAATAAAAATAAATCTAAATTCAGCATATCTGCCGGAATGTACGCAGCAAAACTAAACACTGAATACAGATATCAGGATAACAAAATAGTATCAACAGAGAAACTGTATGATAATTTTGATTACGGAATAAAAATAAATGTAGGAAAAGAAGCTGATTTAGGACAATTTGTATTCGGTTACGGACTTAATACAGAATACGGACTTAAAAATATTTTTCCCGGCAGCAATAACATGAAACCCGAATTTGATATTACAAAAACATACAAAATCGGAGCTTATGTTTCTTTAAGATATAAAATATTTTGAGTTTTTCCAACCTTTTACAAACTCACTTCATCTTAGTTGTAAATTAAATACTTCTTTATTAACTTAAATTTTAAAAAAATGAAAAGATTAAACAAATTATTCGGAACAGTTATCATCTTAGCTGTGCTAATGACAGCAACCCAAAGTTGCAAGAAAAACGAACTGGGAATGACAATAACTTTAAAAATGAAAACAACATCCGTAACAGTTCCTCAAAAAGCACTTGCAAATACAATAGAGTGGACTTCGGGAAGTGTCCTTATCAGAGAAATCGTTTTTGACGGCGAATTAGCAGACGGAAGTTCCGTGTCAATAACACACGAACAACTGTCAGAAATAGACCTTATAACCGGCACGGCAACTCCTGAAATAAATGTTGTAATTCCTGCCGGAGAATACACAGATGTTAACCTCGGTATTGAAATTCAAGACGAAAACGATGTTCCGTCTGTTATTGCAGAAGGTACATATACTGATGCAAACAATAATGCAATCCCTATTCGTTTTGAGTTTAACTCAGGTGAAGTTTTTGAAGCAGACTTTGATTCGGTAATTTTTGACACAAATACTGCACCTACTGCAGTTATTGACTTTAACCCCTCAATATGGTTTGCTCCCGTAACATCAGGAATGTTAGACTCTGCAGAACGTATAAACGGAGTAATACTTGTAAATGAAACCTACAATAAGGATATTTTTGATATTGTTGCCGACAAATTAGACGATGCAACCGAAGGTGATTTTGAACTTGAAGACGATTAGAAAATCTGCAATCAAAAAATAAGATTATTTTAAATAAATTTTGAAATTAAAAAGATTATGAAATTATCAATTAAAGTTTTAACCGTTTTTATTTTGGCATCAGTTTTTGTCGGTTGCAGTAAATATGAAAACGGGCCTGCTTTGAGCCTGAAAAGCAAAAAAGCAAGAGTAACCAACGAATGGATTATTGAAAAAGCAACAGACATTACTGAGAACAAGGATATCACTTCAGACTATGCCGGAGAAATATGGGATTTTAGAAAAGACGGAAGTTTCTTTAAAAACGGAGAACTTAAAGGTACCTGGGATTTTTATAATGACAAAGAAGCTGTTATCATTACAAAAAGCGACGGCGACAGTGACATTTTTAGAATCTTAAAACTAAAAGAAAAAGAAATGTGGCTTGAAATAACAGGAGAAGAAGAATTATTTTTTGCCCCTTTCTAAAACTTTCTTTATTAACCAAGACTGTGACTTTCTGTGAAAGTTTGAAACCGGCTCCTAAAACGAGTCGGTTTCTTTTTTTAAGCCCAAATTACATTTTAAACGTTCCGTAAAGAATCAAATTCTTCTATTTTATTTCTTACTTTTTCCATAAGCCAGGCAGGAGTAGAGGTAGCACCGCAAATACCTACAGAGTCTGAGAAATTAAACCATTCTTTATTTATCTCATTTACTTCACTTACAAAATAAGATCTGTCATTTTCTTTTTTACAAACTTCGTATAATACTTTCCCGTTGGAACTTTTTTTACCGCTTACAAAAATTATAATATCATGTTTTTTGGCAAAATCTTTAAGAAAAATATCTCTGTTAGAAACAGCTCTGCACGTAGAGTCGTTAACAATAAAATTTATTTCGTCGGCACCTGTTTTTTCTTTCATTCGCTCTTTTATTTTTTCAATTATTAAATGATAGCTTGAACGACTTTTAGTAGTTTGCGAAAAAATGTTGACAGGTTTTGAGAAATCAATTTTAGACAAATCTTTTTCTTCTGAAATTACTATTCCTTTATTGTCT
This sequence comes from uncultured Chlorobiota bacterium, assembly GCA_947311125.1. Lineage (GTDB taxonomy): Bacteria > Bacteroidota > Bacteroidia > Bacteroidales > JAADGE01 > JAADGE01. The sequence continues at coordinate 3,093 of CAMZKI010000034.1, read as the reverse complement.
GTATGCCCCAGTAATCCTTCAACTTCAGCATGCCCCTCTTTTCCGAAAATAATAATTTGTCCGTCAACGGTTTTAAAATTTTTATATGCTTTGTCAATTTTTTTTGAAGATTAAGCACAATGGGACATGAAGCATCTATAAGTTCTATGTTATTTTCTTTTGCAATTTTATATGTTTCCGGCGGCTCTCCGTGTGCACGTAATAAAACTTTTGTATTTTTCAGTTTTTTGAACTTTTCACGATTTATTGTTATTAATCCTCTTCTTTCAAGGCGCTTTACCTCTGCATCGTTATGAACAATATCTCCCAGACAATATAACGTTTTGTTTTTTTTCAGTTCGGTTTCGGCAGCTTCAATAGCTTTTACTACCCCAAAACAAAATCCCGAATTTTTATCAATTTCAATATTCATATCTTACTTTTTCTCATTTAATTTTTCTTCTGCAAGTTTAATTGCAATATCTGCCTGTTTCTGCATCGTAAGGTTTGTATTATCAATCAATACAGCATCTTCTGCCTGTATTAAAGGATTTGTTTTTCTGTTTGAATCAATATAATCTCTTTCCTTAATATTTTTTATTATTTCATTTAAGCTGACATTTTCTCCCTTTGATTTCAATTCGTCATATCTTCTTTTTGCTCTTACTTCGGCATCTGCCGTAAGAAAAATCTTTAAATCTGCATTCGGAAAAACATTCGTACCTATATCTCTTCCGTCCATAACCAAGCCGCCCTCTTTGCCCATATCACGTTGCTGTGCAACCAAATATTCGCGAATAAACGGAATAACGGCAACAGGGCTTACCAAATCGGAAACTTTTATACCTCTTATTTCCTTTTCAACATTTTTTCCGTTAAGATATGTCTCTGATTTTTTAAGTTTAGGATTATACCTGAAATCTATATTAATTTTCCCTGCATTCAGGTCATATTTTAAAGCATCTTCATCTATTTTTTTTCCTTCATACAAATTATTTTCAATAACATATAAGGTTACCGCCCTGTACATTGCCCCGGTGTCTATATATTTGTAATTAAAGTGTTTCGCTATATCTTTTGCCAATGTGCTTTTCCCGCAAGACGAATGCCCGTCAACGGCTATAATCAGTTTTTTCATATGCTTCTTATTTGCTTATTAATTAAAATGTTGAAATGTCTGCAGTTTCTTCCGGTCTCGTTTAAAATGTAGGCAAATATAACAAAAAGTCATTATTATTTTTGTTAAAAAGCATAAGAACCTAGCGCAAACAAATGCCAATATTTTTGGCATTTAAAAAAATATTCATATATTTGTCATAAATATTTACCAATAAATTTTAACGAAAATGGGATTTTTTAACAGACTTTTTAAAATCGGACAAGCCGAAGCAAATGCTTTAGCGGATAAACTCGAAGACCCGATAAAAATGACAGAACAAGGTATTCGAGACATGAAAGAAAAACTCAGCGAAAGCATTAAGGCTTTGGCTGAAGTTAAAGCATTAGCAATAAGAGCAAAAAATGATGCAAACAAGTATCGTAACAAAATGAACGAATACGAAAATAAAGCTATCGCTTTACTGAAGCGTGCAGAAAAAGGTGCAATTGACCCCAGCGAAGCAGACAGGCTTGCATCTGCAGCTCTCAGAGAAAAAGAACAAGCAGCCCAAAGTTTAAAAACAGCCTTGCAGACTCAAAAAACATATGATATGCAAGTTGCAAAGCTTGACAGAGTAATAGACAGGCTAAGAGCAAATATTTCGAAATGGGAGAATGAAGCAAAAACCCTTAAAGCCAGAGCAAAAGTCAGTAAAGCAGCTAAAACCGTTAATAGACAGCTTGCAGATATTGATGCTGACAGCACAGTGGCAATGCTTGAAAGAATGAAAGATAAAGTAGAACAAGATGAAGCACTGGCAGAATCGTATGCTGACATTGCTTTTGAAAATCAAAGTGTTGATGAAGAGATAGACAGCGTTCTGGAAAAAACAGGCGGAAGTGAATCTGATGCTTTAGCAGCGTTGAAAGCAAAACTTTCAGGAGAGACTAAAAGTATTGAGTAAAATTAAGTATTTATAACTTTTAAATCCGGTAATTAATTTTTACCGGATTTTTTGACATCCCTTGTATAATAAAAAAGCGACTTCGAATAATAAAAGTCGCTTTCTTATTTTTTTGCTGCCCTGAACAGATGCTTAATTAAATTCGTCTTTAGTTATCTTATCCGCGATATAGGTTATTTTTAAAGCTTTAGCTTTTCTGAGCTCTTGCTTTACATCAGTTACGATACCCATTTTTGCATTTTTATCAATTTTAAGAGCAGTCGTCATTTTACTTCTGTTCTCCGCATCCATATCACTCCTCACGGCATCAACCCAAGGACCGATGTCTCTGACTTTTGCAAAAGCATCATTTAACTGAATAATCGGTTCTTTACCGAATTTACTCTGATATTTAGTAATCGGAACTCCGATATTAATATACTTAACCAGAGCTTTATTTTCTATTTTCTTTACCTCCGTAGCTTTAGGCTTTGATATTTGAACTTTTAAATCAACTTCTTTCATAGTTGTTACCGTCATAAAGAAGAACAGCAACATAAAAACGATATCAGGTAAAGATGCCGTGGAAATTGCAGGCGTTCCGCCTTTTCCTTTTCTTGCAAATTTGGCCATTTACTTTAGTTTTTTAGATTCTGAATAATTATTTTCCTGCTCCCGCTGCAATTCTTCTCGGTTCTGCTTCTGAAATATTCAGCGGATATATTTCACTTATTGCTTTTTGTTTTTCTTTTTCCAGTTCGTCAAAAGGCTTTCCGAATTTTTGCATAGCTTTTTCATCTCTCAATTCATTAACTGCGCGAACAAGTTCGTTATTTACCTGCAAATATTTCTCATAATTCGTGTTTCTGTCAGTTTGTAACGAAACAACACCTTTTGACACCGGATATTTACCGAAAAAAGGTATTTCTTTTATTTTTTTCTCAGGTAAATTCTCATCATTATTAGGATTCGTGAAGAAAATTTTTGTTTTTTCACAAATATCTTTCAACTGAATGGGTCTTCCTTTAATAGCTATATTATTATCTTTGTTGATAAGAACAACCATAACGTT